>JAOARA010000037.1 GCA_025211115.1 Roseicyclus sp.
ATGTAGCCTTGCAGCGCGGGGACGTAATCCTTGACGCCGAAGAGCACGCCACCGGCGTTCATGAACTGGATGTCGATCTTGTCGAGCACGCCTTCGCGGTGCCAGTGGTCACCCGAGAGATACAGCGCCTTTTGCGGCGCGCCGGCGCATTTGATCGGCATCGGCGGCGGGGTAAAGACGGCGCGGCCGGTCTTCATGCCCTTCACCAGCTCCCAGGTGTAGGGGGCAAGGTCATAGCGGTAGTTCGAGGTCACGCCGTTCTGGCCCAGCGTGTCGACCAGCCCCTCGACCCGGTTCCAGTCGAGCTTGAGGCCGGGCGCCACGATCAAGCGGCGGTATTTCACCACGCGGCAACCGTCGAGGATGACGGCATTGTCCTTGGGCTCGAAGGCGGCGACGGCGGACTTGATCCAGTGGACCCCCGCGGGGATCAGGCTGCCCATGGTCTTGGCGGTCTTGGGTGCCTCGAAGATGCCGCCGCCCACCATGGTCCAGCCGGGCTGGTAGTAGTGGATGGCGGCGGGGTCGATGATCGCCATGTCGAGGTTGGGCTTGCGCGCCTTGAGCGAGGCGGCCACCGCGATGCCCGCGGCCCCGCCGCCGACGATCACCACGTCGAACTGCGCATCGGCGCGGTCGGTGGGCGTCTTGCCGCCATTGGCGATGCGGCGCACGACGCCGCCCATGTCATAGCCCGCGGCCTGCGTCGCGGCGAGGATGTCGGCCACCGGCTTGGTCTTGGCCACCGCCAGCGACCAGAGCGTCGCCGAGCGCGTGCCGGTTCGGCAATAGGCGAGGACCGGGCCGGGCAGCTCTTCGAGCAGCTTTCCGAACGCCTCGGCGTCCTCGTCCTGCACCTTGCCCGCGACGATGGGCAGATACCGCACCTCGAGGCCGAGGGCCTCGGCCGCCGTCTCGATCTCTTCGAAATTCGGCTGGTCCATCCCCTCCCCGTCGGGGCGGTTGCAGATGATCGCGCGGAAGCCGTGATCCTTGGCGGTCTTCACGTCCTCTGCGGTGATCTGGGGGCTGACCGACAGGCCAGAATTGATCGTTCGGGCGTCCATGGCGGCGCCTCCTCCTCCTGAATACTCGCTCCCCTGGGGGATGCGGCGGGGGGCAAGCCTTCCCCCGCCGCTGGTCTGAAAGCTCAGAGCGCGTTGACCGGCACCTTGAGCATCGGACGGCCGTCCTTGTCGGTCGGCACCTCGCCCGCGCGCATGTTCACCTGCAGCGAGGGGATGATGAGCTTGGGCATGTCCAGCTGGGCATCACGCTCGGTGCGGAACTTGACGAATTCCTCCTTCGTCTTGTTGCCGCCGACATGGATGTTGTGCGCCTTCTCGTCCGCGACAGTGGTCTCCCACTGGATGTCACGTCCGTTGGGGCCGTAGTCGTGGCACATGAAGAGCCGCATCTCGTCGGGCAGCGCCAGCACCTTCTGGATGCTGTCATAGAGCGTGCCCGCATCCCCGCCGGGGAAATCGGCGCGCGCAGAGCCGCCATCGGGCATGAACAGCGTGTCACCCACGAAGGCCGCGTCACCCATGACATGCGTCATGCAGGCGGGCGTATGGCCCGGCGTGTAGATCGCAAAGGCGCGCAGGCCGCCGATCTCGTAGGTGTCGCCGTCCTCGAACAGGGCATCGAACTGCGAGCCGTCGCGCTGGAACTCGGTGCCTTCGTTGAAGACCTTGCCGAAAGTGTCCTGCACCACGGTGATGTTCTTGCCGATGCCGATCTTGCCGCCCAGCTTTTGCTGGATGTAGGGCGCGCCCGACAGGTGGTCGGCGTGGACATGGGTCTCGATCAGCCACTCGACCTTGAGGCCCTTCTCCTGGACATAGGCGATGATGGCGTCGGCGCTCTCGTAGCTGATGCGGCCGGCGGCATAGTCGATGTCCATCACGCTGTCGACGATCGCGCAGCTGTTGGAGTTGGGGTCCTTCACGACGTAGGAAATCGTGTTGGTGGCGGGGTCGAAGAAGGGTTCGACCTCGGGGCGGATGTTCATGTTGACGGAATTGTCGGTCATGGTCGTCTCTCCTCGGGGTGAATCTTGGGTGAATGCGTATGGATCAGGCGGCGGCGGGTTTGGGCCGCGACAGGTTTTGCAGGGCACGGGCACCGAAGATGCCCACGAGCATGGCTGCGGTGAAGGCGAAGACCTCCCAGCGGCCGGTGCCCAGCGCCGGAAGCGCGCCACCGGGGCAGAAGCCCGCGATGCCCCAGCCGATGCCGAAGACCGCCGAGCCGCCAAGCAGCCGCGCATCGAGATTGCGCGCGGTCGGCACGTTGAACTTGCCCTCGAACAGCGGCCGCGCGCGGCCGAAAACGAGGCGGTAGCCGATGCCCGCGGTCACGAGCGCACCGCCCATCACGAAGGCAAGGCTGGGATCCCAGCTGCCGGCGACGTCGAAGAAGTTGATGACCTTGGCGGGGTTCGACATGCCCGACACGACGATGCCGGTGCCGAAGATCACGCCGACGAGGTAAACGAGGATCAGGTGCATGGGGATTACCCTCCGATCACGTGGCGGACGACGTAGACGGTCGCCGCGGTGGTTGCCATGAAGGTCAGCGTGGCCGCGATGGACCGCGGCGACAGCCGCGCCATGCCGCAGACGCCGTGACCCGACGTGCAGCCCGAGCCGTAGGTCACGCCGACGCCGACGATGACGCCGCCCAGAAGCAGCATGGGCGTGGAGGCGGGAACGGTGATCTCGGGCATGCCGCCGGTCGCCAGCCAGTAGACGGCGGGTCCGGTCACCATGCCCAGCAGCACCGCGATGCGCCAGCTGGCGTCATGCAGCGAGGCCGGCGCGAAGATCCCGGCCAGGATCCCGGTCGCGCCCATCACGCGGCCGATGACCAGCATCAGAAGCGTTGCCGCAAGGCCGATCAGCACACCGCCGCCAAGCGATTGCCAAGGGGTGAATGCGGTCTCGATCATGCCCGACCTCCTGCGATGGGAGTGGCGCATGCAAATATAATGGCAGTCATTGGGACTGTCTCCTTCCTGTTCGCTGGAGGATGGATACCGAGTCGCGTCCTGCCAATCAGTGACCTAGTCACACAAGGCGGCAGGATTGATGGTCCGACCGCGGTGAACACGGCAAACCCCTGTATGAAAAGGGGAATTTTCCAGAGAAAAATCTTCACCCGATGGCCAGACCCACGGCCATCGCGGGACCGGTTCAGGTCTCGGCCAGCTTCCGCAGCCCGTCGCAGTCGAGAATCTCGACCGTGCCGCGCCCCTGCGCGATCCAGCCGCGGCGCTGGAACTCGGCCAGTTGGCGCGAGATCACCTCGCGCGCGGTGCCAAGCTCGGCGGCGAGCTGCGCATGCGTCGCCTTCAGCACGCCGGTATCGGCGCGTTCGATGATCTTCTGCGCAAGACGGATGTCCATCCGGCGAAAGGCGATGTCCTCGATCACGTGGAACAGGTCGGTGATGCGCCGCGAATAGGCGCGGAAGACGAAGTTGCGGAATTCCTTGGAGGTCGAGACGAGATCGTCGAACACCGCCCGCGGGATCGCGGCGGCCGTGATGTCGGTCTCGGCCACGCCCTCGGCCGAGTAATCCTCGTAGGCGAGCATGCAGGCCGTCGTCAGCACGCAGCTTTCGCCAGCGGTGACGCGGTAGAGCACCACCTCGCGCCCGCTTTCGGCCAGTTGCTGCACCCGCACCGTCCCGTCGAGCAGCAACAGCATGTTGTCGGGCGATTTGCCCGGCCCGAAGATCACCGTGTTGGCGGGCACGCGGACCACCTGGCTGCGCGCGGTCAGCACGTCGCGGATGCGCGGCTCGAGGCGGCTCAGACCCTCGAACCGGTCGATCCAGTCGTGCTGTTCGGCAATGGCGGGCATGGCAAGATGATCCTTCGCGGCGACAGGCTCATCCTGCCTGCATTCCGCGCCGCCTTCAATCGCATCGCCCCGCGGCACTCCGCCCTCCCCGATGAAGATCGCGTCGCGGCATGGGTGGACAGCGCCGCAATCGTCTCCATACTCGCGTCAACAATCACAACCGACCGGGAGTAACCACAATGTCCACCCGCATCGCCGCCTTCGGCGCGGCCCTTCTGGCGACCACCGCCCTGAGCGCCACGGCCCTTTCGGCCGAAACGCTGCGTTGGGCGCGCGCCTCCGAGGCGCTGACGCTCGATCCGCATTCGCAGAACGAAGGGCCGACCACGACCCTCATGCACCAGGTCTACGAGCCGCTGATCGTGCGCAACCACCGCGGCGAGATGGAGCCGGCGCTGGCGACCGCCTGGGAGCCGTCGACAGAGAACCCGAACGTCTGGGTCTTCACCCTGCGCGAAGGCGTCACCTTCCACGGCGGGCAGGCCTTCACCGCCGAAGACGTGGTCTTTTCGCTCGACCGGGCGCGGACCGAGACCTCGAACTTCAAGGAACTTCTGACCGGCGTGACCGAAGTGCGCGCCACCGGCGAGCACACCGTCGAGATCGTGACCGACGGGCCGAACCCGCTGCTGCCCAACAACCTGACCAACATCATGATGATGGACGCGGGCTGGGCCGCCGAGAACGGCGCCGAGGCGGTGCAGGATTACGCCGCGGGCGAAGACACCTATGCCGCGCGCAACACCAACGGCACCGGCCCCTTCGTGCTGCAAAGCCGCGAGGCGGACGTGCGCACGGTGCTGACGCAGAACCCCGATTACTGGGGCGCGGACGACTTCCCGATGGACGTCACCGAGATCGTCTTCACGCCGATCCAGAACCCCGCGACGCGCGTGGCGGCCCTTCTGACCGGCGAGGTGGATTTCATCCAGGACGTGCCGGTGCAGGACCTTCAGCGCGTGTCCGATGCCGACGGGATCGGCCTTGCGACCGCCGCGCAGAACCGGGTGATCTTCTTCGGCATGAACGTGGGCGACGACGACCTGACGCTCGACAATGTCGAGGGGGCCAACCCGCTGGCCGATGTGCGCGTGCGCCTGGCGATGGACATCGCCATCAACCGCGAAGCCATCCAGCAGGTCGTCATGCGCGGCCAGTCCGCACCCGCGGGCGTGATCTCGCCGCCGCCGGTGAACGGCTGGACCCCCGAGCTTGACGCCTACCCGGCCTATGACATCGAGGCCGCCCGCGCGCTGATGGCCGAAGCGGGCTATGCCGACGGCTTCTCGATCCAGCTGGACTGCCCCAACGACCGCTACGTCAACGACGAGGCGATCTGCCAGGCGGCGGTCGGCATGCTGGCGCAGATCGGCATCACCGCGAACCTCTCGGCCCTGCCGCGGGCGCAGCACTTCCCGCTGATCGCCAACCTCGAGACGGATTTCTACATGCTGGGCTGGGGCGTTCCGACCTATGACGCGGAATATATCTTCAACTTCCTCTACCACACGCAGACCGAGGGCCGCGGTTCGTGGAACGGCACGCGCTACTCCAACCCCGAGATGGACGCGATGATCCAGTCGCTGACCTCGAACACCGACCTTGCGGCGCGCAACCAGACCATCGCGGACCTGTTCGCCATGGCCGAGGAAGAGCTGATCTACATCCCGATCCACAACCAGGTTCTGAACTGGGGCATCGCCGATGCCTGGAGCACAGACGTGGACGCCGATGACAGCGTGAAGTTCAAGTATTTCGAACTGAACTGATCCGGTCTGTCGGAACCGATACGAAACCGCCCCGGTCCGCCGGGGCGGTTTTTTGCTGCGCCACGCGCCCCGCACTTGTCGTCGGCCCGCACCCTTGTAGCGTGGACGACGACCTGATCGGAGCCCGGATTGAGGACAGGATGACGAAACGAAAGCGGCTGCTCGCCCTGCTGGCGCTAATCGTCCTTGCCGCGCCTGCCCTGGCCGAGGACCGGCTGGACGGGTTGCAGATCGGCACGGGCGAGGCTGTGACCATCGTCATGTTGCACGGCGACGAAGGGCGCGGCGGGGATGTCTCGGCGAATTTCGCCTTCGGCGCCGAGATCGCCCGCCGGCTGCCGGATGCGACCGTCCACATGTTGCTGCGCCCCGGCTACGAAGACCCGTGGGGCCGCCGCAGCCCCGGCGAGAATTTCGGGCGGCGCGACCAGTACACGCTCGAAAACGCGGCCCTGATCGCCGCCAACCTGCGCCGCCTGCGCGGCGATGCCCCGCTGATCGCCGTTGGGCATTCGGGCGGGGCCGCCCAGCTTGCGCTGGCGCTGTCGCTTGACGACACAATCGTCGATGAGGCGATCCTCGTCGCCTGCCCCTGCGACCTCGCGCTGTGGCGCGAGATGAACCCGGATTGGCCCGAGGGCACGCTGACGCGCTCGGTCTCGGCCACCGCCGTGGCCGCCCCGACGGCACCGCGGATCACGCTGATCACAGGCGAGGCCGACAGGGTCACGCCCGCGCCGCTTGCAGAAAGCTACGCCCGGCACATGCAGGCGGCGGGCGGCGTGGCCGATCTGCAGATCGTTCCGGGCGGGGATCACGCGGGCAACCGCGCGCTGTCGGGCGCGTGGCTCGGCGCGATCTTCGCCGCGCGCGAGAGGGTGCTGACGGACGGGCGGTAGCCCCCCGCCTCAGCCCGCCACCAGCGTCACGGGCAGCGCGCCGATCCCCTCGATCACCACCTCGACCACCTGCCCCGCCTTGACGGGCCGCGCGCCGAGCGAGGTGCCGCAGGCGATCACGTCGCCGGGGTGCAGCGTCATGTCCTGCGACAGAAGCTGCACGATCCGGGACGGGCTCAGGATCATGTCCGCGGCCGGGTAGCTCTGCCGCTCGCGCCCGTCGACGGTGACCGTCACGGTAAGCGCGGACCAGTCGACATCCGTCTCGATCACCGGGCCGATCACGCCGAAGCCGTCGAAGCTTTTGGCACGCGTCCATTGCGGGAAACTGGGGTCGGCGGTCAGGACGGTGAGCGAGGTGAAATCGTTCACGCAGGTGTAGCCGAGGATGGCCGCGGCGGCCTCATCCTCGGTCGCGTCCTTGCAGGTCGCGCCGATCACGATGCCCAGCTCGCCCTCGAAGATCACGCGCCCCGCGCTCTCGGGCAGCGCGACCTCGGCCCCCGGCCCGGCCAGCGAGGTGTCGACCTTGAGAAACCACAGCGGATGCGTCGGGTGGTCGTTGCCGTTCTTCTCGGCGGCCGCCTTGAAGTTGTTCCAAAGCCCGATGAACTTGCCCGGAACCACCGGGGGCAGCAGCGTCAGCTCGGCCAGCGCGACCGCTTCGCCCGCCGCCTCGTCCGAGCCGAGGCCTGCGCGCGGGTGCAGCGCGTCGCCCTCGATCACGCCGGTGACGATCTCGCCCGCCCCGGTCTTGCCGCGGGCCCATTTCATCGCTGTCTCTCCCCTCCTGCTCCGGTGGCCATGTTCGCCGCTCCACCGTCCCGGCACAAGGCGGAACGTGGCAAAGCCCCTTGCCCCCGCCCCGCGCTGTTGTAGCGTCGGGCGGCTCGGCAAGGGAGGGGCGCATGAGACTTCAGGGAAAGACCGTCATCCTGACGGCGGCGGGTGCGGGGATCGGGCGGGCCTCGGCGCTGGCCATGGCGCGCGAGGGGGCCACGGTCCATGCCACCGACCTGGACGCGGGCGCGCTCGAAAGCCTTGCGGCCGAGCATGGCAACATCCGCACCGCGGTGCTGGACGTGACCGATGCGGCGGGCATTGCCGCCTTCGCCGCCACCGCGCCCACGCCGGACGTGCTGTTCAACTGCGCGGGCTGGGTGCATGACGGCACGCTGCTCGGGGCCACGGACGCGGATTGGGACCGGTCCTTCGCCATCAACATCCGCGGCATGGCCCGCATGACCGAGGCCTTCCTGCCGCGGATGATCGAGAACGGCGGCGGGTCCATCATCAACATGGCCTCGGTCGTCTCGGCGATCACGGGGGCGGCCAGCCGCTGCGCCTATGGCGCGACCAAGGGGGCGGTGATGGGCCTGACCAAGGCG
>JAOARA010000294.1 GCA_025211115.1 Roseicyclus sp.
GCCTCGAGGCCATCGGCATCGACATGGGACTGCACGACATCCGCTTCGTCGAGGCCGATTGGGAAAGCCCGACGCTGGGCGCCTGGGGCCTCGGCTGGGAGGTCTGGTGCGACGGCATGGAAGTGTCGCAGTTCACCTATTTCCAGCAGGTCGGCGGCCACGACTGCCACCCCGTTTCGGGCGAGCTGACCTACGGGCTGGAACGGCTGGCGATGTATGTCCTCGGCGTCGATCACGTCATGGACATGCCCTTCAACGACCCGTCGGCCCCGATCCCGCTGACCTATGGCGATGTCTTCCGCCAGACGGAACAGGAATACTCGCGCCACAACTTCGACGCGGCCACCACCGAAAAGCTGTTCCGCCATTTCGAGGATGCCGAGGCCGAGTGTCGCCGCCTGCTGGAGGAACCGGCCGAAGACCCCAAGACGGGCAAGCGCATCGTCATGGCGCACCCCGCCTATGACCAGTGCATCAAGGCCAGCCACCTGTTCAACCTGCTGGATGCGCGCGGCGTCATCTCGGTGACCGAGCGGCAGGCCTATATCGGCCGCGTCCGCGCGCTGGCCAAGCTCTGCGCCGACGCCTTCGTGCAGACCGAGGCGGGCGGCTGGACAGCGGAGGCACCCGCCGCATGACCTCGGGGCGGCTTCTCGTCATCGCCATCGTTCTGATCACCGCCGTCTTCGCGGGCGCGCAATGGTGGTTCCAGACGCGCGCCTATTACGAGCCGGTCGATCGCGCCGACCTCTTCGTCGCGCTGATCGATGGCGGCACCGACCTCCTGCCCGACACCGGGTTTTCCGGCATCGACGCCGACACCTCGCCGCTGCGCTTCCGCGGCTGCTTCACCGTCGAGGATCCCGCGGCCCTCGTCGCGCGCGCCGTGCCCTACCCGGAGGCCACCCCCCTCATCGCGCCCGACTGGTTCGACTGTTTCGACGCCCCCGCCATCGGCGCGGCGCTCGAGGCGGGCGAGGCGCAGGCGATCCTGTCGCAACCCGAGGTGCGCCCCGGCGCGGACCGCGTCATCGCCGTCTTCCCCGACGGCCGCGCCTATGCGTGGCACCAGTGGAACGGCAGCCTGGAGGAGTGAGCGGTGGACGAGTTGCAAGCCGAACATGCGGCCCTGAAAGAAGCCTATGACAAGCTCAAGCGCCGCCAGGCCCGCAACGAGCGCGCCCATTTCGCGCGCGGGCTGATGCAGGGCATCCTGTCGATGCTGGAACCCGGCGACGTGGTCTTCGACTGCGGCGCGAACGTGGGCGACGTGACCGCGCCGCTGGCCGCGACAGGCGCGACCGTCCACGCCTTCGAGCCCGACCCCTATGCCTTCGGCCAGCTGTCCAAACGCGTGGCGGGCATGGAGAACGTGATCCTACACAATGTCGCCGTCGGCGTCACCGCCGGTAGCGTCCAGCTCATGCGCGCGGCCAATTTCGACGACAACCCCAAGGGCGGCTCGGTGAAATCCACCGTCATCCCCGGCGGGCGCAACATCAACGAAGCGGCGGGTGCCACCATCGACGTGCAGATGATCGCCCTGCCCGAGATGATCCGCACCGAGGCCGCCAGGGCCGGCGGGCGCATCGCCTTTCTGAAGATGGACATCGAGGGGGCCGAGCTGGACCTGCTCGAACACATGCAGGCCGAAAACCTCTTCGATCTCGTGGGGCTGACGGTTGCGGAAACCCACGAAAACAAGTTCAAGGACCTGCGCCCGCGCTTTGCCGCCCTGCGCGAGGCCGTGGCCGCCGACCACCCCGTCACCCGCGTAAATCTCGACTGGATCTGAACCATGCCCGACCTTCTCCTCGAACTCTTCTCCGAGGAAATCCCCGCCCGCATGCAGGCCCGCGCCGCCGAGGACCTGAAGCGGCTGGTGACCGACGGCCTCGTCGAGTCGGGGCTGACCTATGCCTCCGCCGGGGCCTTCGCCACGCCGCGGCGGCTGGTGCTCACGCTCGAGGGGCTGACCGGCGAAAGCCCGACCACGCGCGAGGAACGCCGCGGGCCGCGCACCGACGCGCCCGAAAAGGCGATCGAGGGCTTTCTGCGCGGCGCGGGCGTGACCAGGGACCAGCTGGAGGTGCGCCCGGATAAAAAGGGCGAGGTCTATTTCGCCGTGATCGAACGCGCGGGCCGCCCCGCGTCCGATATCATCGCCGAGGTTGTCCCGCAGGTGATCCGCACCTTTCCCTGGCCCAAGTCGATGCGCTGGGGCGCGGGCAGCCTGCGCTGGGTGCGGCCGCTCCACTCCATCCTCTGCCTGCTGTCGGACGAGGCCGGGTCGCAGGTCGTCCACTTCGACGTCGACGGCATCGCCTCGGGCGACACCACCGAGGGCCATCGCTTCATGGCGCCGGGCCGGTTTTCCGTCACGAATTTCGCCGATTACGAGACCAAGCTGAAGCGCGCGCATGTGATGCTCCGCCCCGAGGACCGCGCCGAGCATATCCGCCACGAGGCCGAGCAGATGGCCTTTGCCAACGGCATGGAACTGGTCGAGGACAAGGGCCTTCTGGCCGAGGTCGCGGGGCTGGTGGAATGGCCCGTGGTCCTGATGGGCGAGATCGAGGACCGCTTCCTCGACCTGCCGCCCGAGGTGCTGCAGACCTCGATGAAGGAACACCAGAAATTCTTTTCGGTCAGGAACCCCAAGACGGGCCGGATCGAACGCTTCGTCACCGTCGCCAACCGTGAAACCGCGGACCATGGCGCGACGATTCTGGCGGGGAATCAAAAGGTTCTCTCCGCCCGCCTGTCGGATGCGGCGTTCTTCTGGGAAAACGACCTGCGCGTCGCCCGCGCGGGCATGGGCGACTGGCTGGACGGGCTGAAATCTGTGACCTTCCACGCCAAGCTCGGGAGCCAGGCCGCCCGGATCGACCGCATCGCCGCGCTGGCGCGCGAGATCGCGCCGATGGTCGGTGCCGAAGCCGATCTGGCCGAAGAGGCCGCGCGCATCGCCAAGGCCGACCTGCGTTCCGAGATGGTGGGCGAGTTCCCCGAATTGCAGGGCGTGATGGGCCGTTACTACGCGCTGGCCGCGGGCCGCGCGGCCGAGGTGGCGGACGCCGCCCGCGACCACTGGAAGCCGATGGGGCAGGGCGACGAGGTGCCGACCGCCCCCGTCTCGCTCGCCGTGGCGCTGGCCGACAAGATCGACACGCTGACCGGCTTCTGGGCCATCGACGAGAAGCCCACCGGCTCGAAAGACCCCTACGCGCTGCGCCGCGCGGCGCTGGGGATCGTGCGCATCGTTCTGGCCGGTCCGCATCGCCTGACGCTCGACCGGTTCGTCGATGCCCAGATCCTGCGCCACAAGATCGCCATCACCCGGCCCAAGGTCGGCGATGATGTCATCGACACGCTTGAGGAAATCCTTGGCGAGATCGCCGAGCGCGGCGTGTTCGGCGCGGCCTTCAAGGCCGTCACCGACCGGCTGAAGGACAAGGGTGAAGCGCCCGCCGAGGCGCTGCGCAGCGTGGGCGACCTGCTGCCCGATCTGTCCACCGACCTCCTCGCCTTCTTCCACGACCGGCTCAAGGTTCACCTGCGCGACGAAGGCATCCGCCACGACGTGATCGACGCCGCCCTGGCCAAGCCGCCCGCCGACGACCTCGCCCTTGTCGTCGCGCGCGCCCGTGCGCTGGCGGGCTTCCTTGCCACGCCCGATGGCGAGAACCTCGTGCAGGGCTACCGCCGCGCGGCCAACATCCTGACGCAGGCCGAAGAGAAGGACGGCGTCGAATACCGCTTCGGTGCCGACCCGAAATTCGCCGAAACCGACGAGGAGCGCGCGCTGTTCACGGCCCTCTCCGAGGCCGAGGCCGCGATCACCCCGGCCCTTGCGGCCGAGGATTTCGCCGCTGCCATGACCCATATGGCCAGCCTCCGCGCGCCCATCGACGCCTTCTTCGAGGCGGTTCAGGTCAATTCCGACAACCAGGTCGTGCGGCGCAACCGCCTGAACCTGTTGCACCGGATCGTGGAAACCTGCGGCGCGGTCGCCGACCTGTCGCGGCTCGAGGGGTAGGGCACAGCCGGTCCCGTTGTCGGGAAACTGACATCGGGACCGACACGCCTACTGGACAGTTCACGCATGGGTTGTATCTAATGCTGCAGATGCAAACGTTTTCGTCCCCATGTTGACCACACCCGACTTCACCGAGATCACGCCGACGGCCGAGATCCGCACCTCGACCCATGGCAACCGCGCGAAATGCCTTCAGCGCCTCGTGCGGCTCGGCCTGCCGGTGCCGAAAACCGTCGCCCTCAGCTTCGAAACGGTGCGCGCCATCGCGGGCGGGCGGCTGCCCGACCTGACCGCGCTTCTGGGCGTTTTCGGCGACGGCGCGCTTCTCTCGGTGCGCTCTTCCTCGCAGATGCCCGATTGGGGCGGGCCGGGCACGATCCTCAACATCGGCATGACCGACGCCAAGGCGGTTCAGCTGGCGCAGGCGCATGGGGCCACCGCGGCCGATGCGCTCTATGTCTCGTTCATCCGCTCCTACGCGGTCGACGTGCTGCGGCTGGATGCCGACGGGTTCGAGGGGCCGATGACCCCGCGGCTGGCCAAGGCCGAGTTCGAGCAGGAGATGGAGGAACCCTTCCCCCAGGACCCCGCCGCACAGCTGGCCGAGGTTCTGAAATCCATGGCCCGCGCCTGGGAGGGGACAACCGCCCGCCTGCTGCGACAGGCGCAGGGCGCGCCCGCCGATGCGGGCCTCGGCCTTGTCGTGCAGGAAATGGCGCTGGGGATCGGGCAGGGCATTTCCGGCTCGGGCGTGGTGCAGTTCGCCGCCTCCGACACCGGCGCGCCGCAGGTGACGGGCCGCTGGCTGCCGCAGGGGCAGGGGCGCGCGGCGCTGTCGGAGAGCGAAGCGCAATACATCCTCACCGACAAGCGCGGCAAATCCCTCGAGGATGCCGCCCCCGACGCGGTCGAGGCGCTGCGCGCCGCGGGCAAGCTCACCCGCGAACGCCTGCGCGAGGAGATGCAGATCGAGTTCACCCTGATGAACGGGCAGCTCTCGGTCCTCGACGCCGTGAAATGCCCCCGCTCGGGCCGGGCCGAGGTGGCCATCGCCGTGGCGCTGGCCGAGGACGGCATCATCACCCGCGACGAGGCGCTGACGCGCATCCCGCCCTTCACGCTGAACCAGCTTCTGCACCGGCAGGTCAGCCCGACGGCCGCGCGCGACGTGCTGACCCGCGGCATCGCCGCCGCACCCGGTGCCGCCACCGGCAAGATCGTGTTTTCCGCCAGCGCCGCGCAGGCCATGGCCGCGCAGGGCGAGCCCTGCATCCTCGTCCGGCGCGAGACCAGCCCCGAGGATATCCGCGGCATGCATGCCGCCCAGGCCATCCTGACCGAACGCGGCGGCATGACCAGCCACGCCGCGGTGATCGCCCGCGGCCTCGGCCTGCCCTGCGTGTCGGGGGCCACGCGCCTGCAACTCGACAGCCGCAAGAAGATGCTGACCGTGCCGGGCCGCAAGATCTTTCACGAGGGCGACGTGATCACCGTCGACGGCTCCACCGGCGACGTGCTTGTCGGTGCCCCCCAGATGATCGAGCCCGCGCTCGGCGGGGCCTTCGCCACGCTGATGGACTGGGCCGATGCGGCCCGCGACATCGGCATCCGCGCCAATGCCGACACGCCCGAGGATGCCGCCATGGCGCAGCGCTTCGGGGTGGACGGGATCGGCCTGTGCCGGACGGAACACATGTTCTTCGACCCCGCGCGCCTGACCGTGATGCGCGAGATGATCTTTGCCGAGAACCCGGCCGACCGCGCCGCGGCGCTCGACCGGCTCCTGCCGATGCAGCGCGCCGATTTCATCGAGCTCTTCCAGATGATGCAGGGCCAGCCGGTCACGATCCGGCTGTTCGACCCGCCCCTGCACGAGTTCCTGCCGGGCGACCGCGACGGCATCCGCGCCCTGGCCGAGGCGCTGGACCTGCCCGTCAGCCGCGTGCAATCGCGCATCGAAAGCCTGCAGGAATTCAACCCGATGCTCGGCATGCGGGGCGTGCGGCTGGGGGTGACCGTCCCCGAGATCTACGAGATGCAGGCGCGCGCCATCTTCGAGGCGACGCTGAAAGCCTCGAAAAAGGGCGCGCCCGTCGTGCCCGAGATAATGATCCCGCTGGTCTCGGCCCGCCGCGAGGTCGAGCTTGTGAAGACCCGTGTCGACACCATCGCCGCCGAGGTCAGATCGAAGTCCGGGCAGGATTTCACCTATCGCCTCGGGGTCATGGTCGAAACGCCCCGCGCCGCCCTCCGCGCGGGCGAGATCGCCGAGCATTCGGCGTTTCTCTCCTTCGGGACGAACGACCTCACGCAGATGACCTACGGCCTGTCGCGCGACGACGCCGGGCGCTTCATGTCGGCCTATGTCCAGCAGGGCGTCTTCCCCGAGGATCCGTTCACCCAGCTCGATGCCGACGGGGTGGGCGAGTTGATGCTGCTCGGGGCCGAGCGCGGCCGCCATGCGCGGCCCGATGTGATCATCTCGATCTGCGGCGAACACGCGGGCCAGCCCTCGGCCATCGCCTTCTCGCGCAAGGCGGGCTTCGACTACGTCTCCTGCTCCCCCTTCCGGGTGCCGGTGGCCAAGCTGGCGGCGGCGCAATTGTCCATTCTCGACAAGACCTTGCCGTCGAAAGTTGAAGTATCGGATAAAGATATCCGGTGATATCGGGGCGCGGCGTTCTAGGTCTGGTGGGCAGGGTCGCCATGTCCGCAAGATCGGGTGCGCGTTTGGAGATTTTGAGGGGCGTCGGTAAATATCCGAATCGTTGACAACGGGCCGGGCAGGCCGAAGCGGGGCGCAAGACCCCTCGAAAGGGTAGACTGATGACGGCACGGCGCGTTCTCGCCATGGTCTGTGCGGCGGCTTTTGCCGCCCTGTCTCCGACGCATCCGGCCTCGGCCGAGGTGACGGCCAGCTCCTCCACCCCCGCCTTCGACAGCGCGCTCGGCTCCGCGGCCGCAAGCGTGATCGGCAGCCGCCTCGGGGCGTTGATGGGCGTCGAGACGGCCTCGCTTGCGGGGCTGTCGCGCGACCGCATCCGGCGGCTGGGCGCGCCCTTCTCCTCGCGTGACGCGGACGGGCGCGTGATGAACGCGGCCGAGCTCGACCGGATGGGCCGCGCCCGCGGCAACGCGCAATGGCGCTGCCTGACCGAAGCGATCTATTTCGAAGCCCGCGGCGAAAGCATCGAGGGGCAATATGCCGTGGCCGAGGTGATCCTGAACCGCGTCGACCACGCCAACTACCCCCGCACGATCTGCGCCGTGGTGAACGAGGGCACCGGCCGCCGCAACGCCTGCCAGTTCAGCTATACCTGCGACGGTATCCCCGAGGTCGTCACCGACCAGCGCGCCTGGAACCGCGCGGGCCATATCGCGCGCATCATGATGGAGGGCGCACCGCGCGACCTGACGCGGCAGGCCACCCATTACCACGCCGATTGGGTCAGCCCCAACTGGGCCCGCGTCTATCCGCGCACCGCGCGCTACGGGCAGCACATCTTCTACCGCCAACAATACAGATAGGTCGCGGAACGCCGCCCGACTGCCGCCTGCGGGCATGGCCCGCGCGCCTGCTCCGTGCTACCCCGCGCCCATGGTTGACGAGATTTCCACGGCGTTCCGCCACCCCTCCGAACGCGCCAAGGCGCTGGCCGGCGATCCGCCGCGCGACCGCATCGCCATGACCGAGCATCGCCGCGAGGTCGAGATCGGGGCCTTCCAGGCCGAGCGCGGGGTCACCCAGACCGTGCAGTTCGACGTGGTGGTCGAGGTCGAGACCCGCGCCGAGCAGGCCGTCGACGACGTCGACCGCATCCTCAGCTACGACACCATCGTCGAGGCGATCGACGCGGCCTTGGCCGCCGAGCGCGTGAACCTTCTGGAAACGCTGGCCGCGCGCATCGCCGACCGCATTCTCCTGCACCCGCTGGCCGCGCGCTGCATCGTGCGCATCGGCAAGCTCGACCGCGGCCCCTACGTCCTGGGCGTCGAGATCCTGCGCAACGCCCCCGAGAGCCGCCGCCGCCTGCGCCTTCTGCCCGAGGATGCGCCGCATCCGCGCATCGTCTACCTGTCGTCCGAGGCCATCGCGCGCCCCGACCTCTCCGCGCTGCTCGACCGGCTGGAGGAGGGGGGCGCGCCGCTCATCCTTTGCGTGGGCCGCCCCGACGTGCCGGGGCCGCACGCGGCCCATGCCATGCCGCAACGCCGGATCGACCTGCTCGCCATCGAGCAATCGGGCTGGGTGCTGGCCGCCCGCGACGCGCGCTGCGTCGTCGTCGACAGCCGGACCGAGCTGGATTGGGCGATGCGCCACGGACAGATCAGCGTCTGGGCCCCCTCCAAGCTGGTGCTCGACGCCCATGACGGGCCGGGGGCCTCGGTGACCGATCCGCTCGCTTTGGCGCTCTGGCTTGCGCAGGCCTTCGAGGCGGTCGAGGTGCTGGCCTTCGGCGCACCGGACGGGCCCGAGGCGGCCGGGGCGGCGGAGCCGCCCGAGGGCGTCCGCCTCATCCGGCTCGGGGCAGGGGATGACGTGCCTTCGGTCCCCCAAGGCTGAGTCGCATCATCCGCGTGTCGGCGGGGCCGGCAGTTTTTCCCGCATCTTCTCCGCCGTCCGCCACGAACCCCGCCTTGTGCAGGATGCGCGCGGGCACCGGCGTGTCGGTGGGGACGTGGGCAAAGATCCGGTCCGCCTTCAGCACGCTGACCGCGTGATCCAGCGCCGCCTGCACGAATTCCCCGGCCAGCCCCTGTCCCGCCACCTCGGGCAGGAAGTCGAACCGCAATTCCAGACCGTCCTCGCCGAAGCCGATGCGGAACCCGCCCACGCCCACCGGGTGCCCGGCATGGCTCAGCACCCAGAGCGCAACCGCGTGGCGGGACCAGTCCTGCATGTCCGCGATTTGCCGCGACGGGCCGCGGTCCGGGCCGAACAGCGCCGCGTAAAGCCCCGCATCCCCGTGCCCGGCGGGGCGCGCGGTCAACCGGCCGCTTCTGAAAACGCTGCCCTTGTCCATGAGTGCATCAAGGCCGCTGACTGACGCTACGTCAAGTTGCCCTTTCGGACAGGGCGGTTTCCGCGGCTCGCCCCTTGCCAAGCGCGGCCCGGAGCCGTAGGCGCGCTGCCATGACGCTCGCCTGTGTTCGCCCGATCCCGTTGATCGACCCCGCGCCGCCGCGCGGCCCGGTGCATCGCCTCGCCGGCGGCTGGGTCCGCTTCACCCATGTCGAGCGCCTGCGCCGCGGCGCAGCCCCCGAGATCGTCGCGGCCGACGACCTCCCCGAGGCGGTTCTGACCCGCCTCACCGCGCCCCGCGCGCCGCTTGCGGGGCTGACGCTGGACGCGCCGCGGCTGATGGGCATCCTCAACGTCACCCCCGACAGCTTTTCCGACGGCGGCCGCCACGCGGGCGCGGGCGCGCTGGAGCACGCCCAGGCGATGCTCGCCGAGGGCGCGGACCTGATCGACATCGGCGGCGAATCGACCCGCCCCGGCGCGCCCGAGCTGCCCGAGGCCGAGGAGATCGCCCGCATCACCCCCGTCCTGTCGGCACTGCGCGCCGCGGGCGTGACCGCGCCCCTTAGCCTCGACACCCGCAAATCGGGCGTCGCCGCGGCGGGGCTCGCGGCAGGGGCCGATATCCTCAACGATGTCTCGGGCCTGCGCTTCGACCCCGATCTCGCCCGCGTCGCCGCCGAGACGGGCGCGCCGCTCATCGTGATGCATTCCATCGGCACGCCCGAGACGATGCAGGGCATGGCCGCCGGGGCCTATGACGACGTGATGCTCGACGTCTTCGACGGGCTTGCCGCCGCCGTGTCCCGGGCCGAGGCCGCGGGCGTGGCGCGCGCCCGCATCGTGGTCGACCCCGGCATCGGCTTCGGCAAGACGCTGGACCAGAACCTCGCCCTGATCCGGCGCGTGGGCCTGTTCCATGCGCTTGGCTGCGCCGTGCTTCTGGGGGTGTCGCGCAAGGGGATGATCGGCACGCTCTCGGGCGAGACACGGGCCGACCGGCGCGGGCCGGGATCGGCGGCGATCGGCCTATGGGCCGTGCAGCAGGGCATTCAGCTTCTGCGCGTTCATGATATGGGGATACACAGGCAGGCACTTGACCTGTGGCAGGCCGTGGCGGCCCCCGCGCCACCCGAGACGGAAGAGTGAGCTTTACGATGACCCGGACCCTTTTCGGCACCGACGGCGTGCGCGGCCGCGCCAACACCCACCCGATGACCGCCGAGATGGCGCTGCGCCTGGGTGCCGCCGCCGGGCGCTACTTCCGCCGCGACGGCAGCCGCGCCCATCGCGTGGTGATCGGCAAGGACACGCGACTGTCGGGCTACATGCTGGAAAACGCGCTGACGGCGGGCTTCACCTCGACGGGCATGAACGTGCTGTTGCTCGGCCCGGTGCCGACGCCCGCGGTGGGGCTTCTCACGCCCTCCATGCGGGCGGATGTGGGCGTGATGATCTCGGCCAGCCACAACCCCGCGACGGACAACGGGATCAAGTTCTTCGGCCCCGACGGCTTCAAGCTCTCCGACGAGGCCGAGATGGAGATCGAGGCGCTGGTCGCGGGCGAATTCGAGGCGGCGCAGGCCCAGAACATCGGCCGCGCCAAGCGCATCGACGACGGCCGCTTCCGCTATGTCGAGCGCGTCAAGAGCACCTTTCCGCAAGGCTTGACGCTGGACGGGCTCAAGGTCGTGATCGACTGCGCCAACGGCGCGGCCTACCGTGCCGCCCCCGAGGTGCTGTGGGAGCTTGGGGCCGAGGTCATCCCGCTCGGCGTCTCGCCCGACGGGTTCAACATCAACGCGGGCGTCGGCTCGACCGCGCCCGAGGCCGCGGCGGCGAAGATCCGCGAGACGGGCGCGGACGTGGGCATCTGCCTCGACGGCGATGCCGACCGGGTGATCCTGCTCGACGAGACCGGCGCGGTGGCCGATGGCGATCAGATCATGGCGCTTTTCGCGGCCCGCTGGGCCGAGGAGGGGCGGCTGAAGGGGCAGACGCTGGCCGCCACCGTGATGTCGAACCTCGGGCTGGAGCGCTTCCTGGGCGAGCGCGCGATCAAGCTGCACCGCACCGCGGTCGGCGACCGCTACGTGGTCGAGGCGATGCGCGCCCATGGCCTGAACCTGGGCGGCGAGCAGTCGGGCCATATCGTGATGACCGATTACGCCACCACGGGCGACGGTCTGATCGCGGGGCTGCAGTTCCTGGGCGAGATGGTCCGCACGGGCCGCCCCGCAAGCCGGCTCGCGCGCAGTTTCGAGACGGTGCCGCAGCTTCTGAAGAACGTGCGCTACGCGGCCGGGCAGGCCCCGCTGGACCTTCCGGCGGTGCAGGCCGCCATTGCGGCGGGCGAGGCCAAGCTGGAGGGGCAGGGGCGTCTCCTGATCCGCAAGTCGGGGACGGAGCCGCTGATCCGCGTCATGGCCGAGGCCGAGGACGAGGCGCTGATGCTGGCCGTGGTGGACGAGATCGTCGGCGCGGTCGAGGCGGCGGTCTGAGCCGGGGCGATTTTTGAAAAAATCGCGGGAAGGGGGGCGCGCCGCTTCGCGGCGCGTGCGAATTTTCGTACGAAAATTCGATCCGGCCCCTCGAGATCCCGCGTGATAATTCCGGCGCGGGTTGCGAATTTTCGTACGAAAATTCGGGGGGCTCTGCCCGTCGCCATTGTCGCTCGGACCAATGGCGCAACACTGGCGACCCTTCGGACTCCCCCGGAATATTTTTGAAACGGAGAAGCGGGATCAGCCCCGAGCCGCCCGACCCGCGACATAGGTCTGCACCACGGCGCGGTCGTCGCCCATCATGATGGTCGGAAAGACCGCCTCCCAGATCGTTTCGGCGCGGGCGGACGCCTGCGCGATGGCCGGGGTCGAGGCGAGGTCGATCACGGCGAGATCGGCCTCGTAGCCCTCTGCCAATCGTCCGATCCTGTGCCCGAGGCGCAGCGCCTCGGCCGAGCCTCCGGTGGCGAGCCACAGAAGCTCGGAGGGGTGCAGCGCCGTGCCCCGCAGCTGCGCCACCTCGTAGGCCGCCGCCATGGTCCTGAGCATCGAGAAGGAGGAGCCGCCGCCGGTATCCGTCGCCAGCCCCAGGCGCATCCGCGCGCGCAGCCCCATGTCGAACAGCCCCGAGCCGATGAAGGTATTGGAGGTCGGGCAATGGACCACGGCGGCGCCGGTCTCGGCCAGCCGGTCGATCTCGCGCGGCTCGAGGTGGATGGCGTGGCCGTAAAGGCCGTTGGGCCCCAGAAGCCCGTGCGCCTCGTAGGTGTCGAGGTAGTCGCGCGCGGCGGGGTAGAGGGATTTGACCCAGGCGATCTCGTCGGTCTGTTCGCTCAGATGCGTCTGCATCAGGCAATCGGGGTGTTCGGCCCAGAGCGCGCCGAGCGCCTCGAGCTGGGCTTGCGTCGAGGTGGGCGAGAAGCGCGGCGTGATGATGTAGGAGAGCCGGTCCACCCCGTGCCAGCGCGCCAGCAGCGCGCGGCTGTCGTCATAGGCCGATTGCGCCGTGTCACGCAGGAAGGCGGGCGCGGTGTCGCGGTCCATGCAGGTCTTGCCCGCGAGCGCGCGCATGCCCCGCGCCTGCGCCGCCTCGAAGAATGCCTCGACGCTTTCGGGGTGGATCGTGCAATAGCTCGCCACCGTGGTCGTGCCGTTGGCGAGGAGAAGGTCGAGGTATCGCCCCGCCACCTCGGCGGCATAGGCGCGATCGGCAAACCGCGCCTCCTCGGGGAAGGTGTAGCTGTTCAGCCAGTCGATCAGCCGCTTGCCCCAACTCGCGATGATCGCCGTCTGCGGGTAATGGGCATGGGCATCGACGAAGCCCGGCAGGATCAGCGCGTCGCCATGGTCGGTCACCTGCGCCGCGGGGTGGCGCGCGCGCAGGTCCTCGGCCCCGCCCACGGCCGCGATGTGCCCGTCGCGGACCAGCACGCCGCCGCGGCGCTCGTGGCGCGCCACCTCGGGCCCGTCGGTGAAGGGATCGCCGCCGAAGGCGAGCGTCTGCCCGAGGATCAATCGTTCCGTCATCGCACCCGTCCTTTTCCCGCCCCTCGTGCCGCCCGGTGATAGCCGGACCCTTCGCCCTATGTTAGGGGCAAACCACGGGCGAGGCGCGCGAAAAACGGGGGCTGGCATGGCAGAGCAGGACGACCAGGTGATGGACCGCGAAGACGAGGCCGACGAGGACCGCGACGCCTACGCGCTGGACGACAGCCTGCGCGGGCAGTTGCGCGTGCTGGTGGCCGCGGGTGATGTCGATCGCATCGACGCGTTGATGGAGCCGCTCCACCCCGCCGATATCGCCGACCTTCTGGAACAGGTGTCCGAGGGAGAGCGCGCGGCCTGGCTGGCGCTCTGGTCGCGGGGCATCGACGGCGAGGTCCTGTCCGAGCTGGACTGGGGCCTGCGCGAGGAGGTGATCGGCCTCCTGCCCGACGAGGTGTTGGCCGAGGCGGTGCGCGAGCTGGACAGCGACGACGTGGTCGACCTGGTGGAAGACCTGGAAGACGCGCAGATCGAGGCGATCCTCGACGTGCTCGAACCCTCCGACCGGGTCGCCGTCGAGCAGGCGCTCGCCTACCCCGAGGAGACCGCCGGCCGCCTGATGCAGCGCGAGGTGGTCCATGCCCCCGAGCATTGGACCGTGGGCGAGATGATCGACTACCTGCGCGCCCACAAGCGCGACCTGCCGGAACAGTTCTACCATGTCGTGCTGACCGATCCGCGGATGAAGCCCACCGGCCATGTCACGCTTGGCCGTCTGCTCTCGTCCGCGCGCAAGACGCCCCTGCAGGAGATCACCGAGGACAGTTTCCGCACCATCCCCGCCACCCAGCACGAGGATGACGTGGCCTATGCCTTCAACCAGTATCACCTGATTTCCGCCCCCGTGGTGGACGAGGACGGGCGGCTGGTCGGGGTCATCACCATCGACGACGCGATGATCGTGCTGGACGAGGCCGCCGAGGAAGACCTGCTGAAGCTCGCCGGCGTGGGCGAGGAATCGAGCCTGTCGGACAAGATCGTCGAGACCACGAAGCAGCGGTTTCCCTGGCTGTTCGTGAACCTGGTCACGGCGATCCTCGCCTCGCTGGTCATCGCCCAGTTCGAAGCGGCCATCGCGCAGATCGTGGCGCTCGCGGTGCTGATGCCGATCGTGGCCTCGATGGGCGGCAACGCGGGTACCCAGTCGCTGACGGTGGCGGTGCGGGCACTGGCCACGCGCGACCTGACGCGCTCGAACCTGATGCGGGTCGTCACCCGCGAGGCCGCGGTTGGGCTGATCAACGGCGTGGTCTTCGCGGTGGTGATGGGGATCGTGGGGCTGGTCTGGTTCGGCTCGCCCGCGCTGGGCGGCGTGATCGCGGCGGCCATGGTGATCAACCTTCTGGTGGCGGGGCTGGCGGGGATCCTGATCCCGGTCGTGCTGGAGCGCCTCGGCATCGACCCGGCGCTGGCCTCGGGGGCCTTCGTCACCACGGTGACCGACGTGGTGGGGTTCTTCGCCTTCCTCGGTCTGGCGGTGGTCTTCCTGCTCTGAGCCCGTTTACCGGATCTTAAGGTGGCCGTGGAATTGTGCCCGCCCAAGGACATGTCCCGGCGGGCGGGTGACGCCGTCTGCCAACCAAGGGTATCCGTCGCGCGGTCGAACGGGCCGCGGACCGATCAGAGCCGGACACAGGGGCCGCCGTGACAGGGCGGCCGGACGGACACCGCCCTGGCGGCGCCGCCATCCTTTTGCCCGACGCGCCGAGCGGAGTTTCATCCGACAGCGCCGACCTTCTCCCGAGCCCCATGCCTCCCTGACGGGACCCGGCGGAAAACAGGTGTTTTCCGAAGGCGGCCCGCGCGCGCGGGCCGTGGTGCGCCGACCCGGCCGCTGCCCTTGGGCCAGTGCGTCGCAACGCCCGCACCGGGCGCAGCCTTCGGCGCGCTTCGCGCCGCCCGCGCAGCGCCCGCCACCCATGCGCCACCTCGGCCACAGGCCCCGCAAGGCGCGCGCGC
>JAOARA010000295.1 GCA_025211115.1 Roseicyclus sp.
CGGGCGGATGCCACCCCCGAGCAGCAGGCGCAGGCCCGCCAAAGCGCGCAGCGCAGCAAGCAGGCGCTCAGGCTCGCCCGCCGTATCGGGCGGTTCTGAGGGGCGCCCGCCGTATCGGGCGGTTCTGAGGCTCGCCCGCCGTATCGGGCGGTTCTGAGGCTCGCCCGCCGTATCGGGCGGTTCTTAGGCTCGCGGATTTCAACGAAAAAGCGGATCACAACGAAAAACGGGCACCCGAAGGCGCCCGTTTCCCGTTCCTTACAGCGGCGATCAGCAGCTGTAGTACATCTTGTATTCGACCGGGTGCGGCGTGTGTTCGAAGGCGTAAACCTCGTCCCACTTGAGCGCCATGTAACCCTCGATCTGGTCCTTGGTGAACACGTCGCCCTTGAGCAGGAAGTCGTGATCGGCTTCCAGGCTCTCCAGCGCCTCACGCAACGATGCGCAGACGGTCGGGATGCCGGCCAGTTCCTCGGGCGGCAGGTCGTAGAGATCCTTGTCCGACGGATCGCCGGGGTGGATCTTGTTCTGGATACCGTCGAGGCCGGCCATCAGCAGCGCGGCAAAGCACAGGTAGGGGTTCGCCGACGGGTCGGGGAAGCGGGCCTCGACGCGCTTGGCCTTGGGGCTTTCCGTCCACGGGATACGCACGCAGCCCGAGCGGTTCCGGGCCGAGTAGGCGCGCAGAACCGGGGCTTCGAAGCCGGGGATCAGGCGCTTGTAGGAGTTCGTGGAGGGGTTGGTGAAGGCGTTCAGCGTCTTGGCATGCTTCAGGATGCCGCCGATGAAATACAGCGCCTCGTCCGACAGGTCGGCATACTTGTCGCCCGCGAAGAGCGGCTTGCCGTCCTTCCAGATCGACATGTTGACGTGCATGCCGGTGCCGTTGTCGCCGGCCATCGGCTTGGGCATGAAGGTCGCCGACTTGCCGTAGGCATGCGCCACGTTGTGGATGACGTACTTGTATTTCTGCAGCTCGTCGGCCTGCTTGGTCAGGCTGTCGAAGATCAGGCCCAGCTCGTGCTGGTTCGACGCCACCTCGTGGTGGTGCTTGTCGACCTTCATGCCCATCCGCTTCATCGTGGAGAGCATTTCCGAACGCAGGTCCTGGCCGGGGGCGATCGGGTTCACGGGGAAGTAGCCGCCCTTGATGCCCGGACGGTGGCCCATGTTGCCCATCTCGTACTCGGTGTCGGTGTTCCAGGCACCGTCGACCGCGTCGACCTCGAAGGACACCTTGTTCATGCTGACCGCGTAGCGCACGTCGTCGAAGACGAAGAATTCCGCCTCGGGGCCGCAGTAGAACGCGTCACCGATGCCCGACGACTTCAGGTAGGCCTCGGCCAGCAGGGCGGTGCCGCGCGGGTCGCGGTTGTAGGGCTCGCCGGTGTCGGGCTCGACCACGGTGCAGTGAACGCAGATCGTCTTTTCCGCGTAGAACGGATCGACATAGGCGCTGTCGGTGTCGGGCATCAGTTTCATGTCCGATGCCTCGATGCCCTTCCAGCCCGCGATCGAGGAGCCGTCGAACATGAAGCCTTCGTCAAGGAAATCCTCGTCGACGAGGTCCGCCACCACCGTCACGTGCTGCAGCTTGCCGCGCGGATCGGTGAAGCGGATGTCGACGTATTCCGCGCCTTCGTCCTTCATAAGTTTCAGGAATGATTCTTTGCTCATCGTGACCTTCCCTTGACGTAGTGGTCCTGTGGTCCGTGCCGCGCGCAGCGCGTGGCCCGTGTGATGGATGCCGCGCTCAGAGCGCGTCTTCGCCCGATTCCCCGGTGCGGATGCGGATCGCCTGGCTGATGTCGGAGACGAAGATCTTGCCGTCGCCGATCTTGTCGGTCTTGGCGGCGTCGATGATCGCCTCGACGGCGGCCTCGGCCATGTCGTCGGCCAGCACCACCTCGATCTTCACCTTGGGCAGGAAATCCACGACGTATTCCGCGCCGCGGTAGAGCTCGGTATGGCCCTTCTGGCGGCCGAAACCCTTGACCTCGGTGACGCTCAGGCCCTGGATGCCGATCTCCTGCAGGGCTTCCTTCACCTCGTCGAGCTTGAAGGGTTTGATGATCGCTTCGATCTTCTTCATCTCGGGCCTGTGCCTCCTCGCCAGTTCACGGTGCCCGTGACATCACTTTCGGCGGGGGGCGTCCATGCGGTAGCGTCGGGATAGCCGCCGCGGGGCGGGCGAATCCCGATGGTCCGATCAGGAATTGAGCATGGTGCCCAAAAATGCATCACCCGTGAAACCGGCGGGTCCGGCGCGATGACCGGCCTTCCGACAGCCGCCGAGATGCGCGGGATCGAGCGCGATGCGATCGCCAGCGGGCAGGTGAGCGGCCTCGACCTGATGGAGCGCGCGGGGCAGGGCGTGGTCGATGCGGTCCTGGCGCACTGGCCGGAGCTGGCGGCGACCCCGCACAGGGCAATCGTGCTGTGCGGTCCGGGCAACAACGGCGGTGACGGGTTCGTGGTGGCGCGGCTGCTGAAGGCGCTGGGGTGGGAGATCGAGGTGTTCCTGCTCGGCGATCCCGCCCGCCTGCCGCAGGATGCCGCCACCAACCACGCCCTTTGGGCCGCGCTGGGAACGGTCAAGCCCTTGCCGATGGCGGCGCGCCCCGAGCTGGCGGGCGGCACCGGGCTGATCGTCGACGCGCTGTTCGGCATCGGTCTTTCGCGCGGGATCGGGCCGGATCTGGCGCAGGGGGCGCTGATGCCGTTTGACGGTGCCGCCTACCACGATTGGCACCGCGTCGCTGTCGATGTGCCTTCGGGCCTGTGCGCCGACTCCGGTCGCATCCTGACGGACGAGGCCGGGCGCGGACCGGCCTTTCGCGCCGACCTGACGGTCACCTTTCATGCGGCGAAACCCGGCCACCTGCTCGGCCCCGGCCCCGACCTGTGCGGCCGGGTGGTCGTCTGCGACATCGGTCTGCCGTCGCATGCGCCTGTCGGCGCGCTGTCTCTGGTCGATGCGCCGGCGGCGTCGGACCTGCGCAAGCAGGGCGGTCACAAGTTCGACCACGGTCACGCGCTGGTCCTGTCCGGGGGGCGTGGGCGCTCGGGGGCCGCGCGGCTGGCGGCGCGGGCTGCGCTCAGGATCGGGGCGGGGCTGGTCACCGTGGCCGCCCCGCCCGAGGCGATGGCCGAATGCGCGGCGCAGCTGACCGCGGTCATGCTGCGCGAGGTCGCGGGCGAGGCGGAGCTTGCCGCCATGCTCGAGGATGCGCGGCTGACCGCGCTGTGCCTTGGTCCGGGGCTCGGGCTGGCGCAGGCGCGCGCGCTTGTGCCCGCGGCGCTTGCCGCGCGGCGCGCGACGGTGCTCGATGCCGATGCGCTGACGGCCTTTGCCGATGCGCCCGATGCGCTGTTCGAGGGGCTGCATCCGGGCGTCGTCCTGACGCCGCATGATGGCGAATTCGGGCGGCTCTTTCCCGACCTTGCGGCGCGCCTGCAGGCTGTGGCGGTGAGCGGTCCGGCCTTTTCGCGGGCCGATGCGGTGCGGGCGGCGGCGGACCGGGCCGGGTGCGTCGTGCTGCTCAAGGGGCGGGACACGGTCATCGCCGACCCCTCGGGCGACGGCCGCGTTCACGCGGCGACCGGTCCGCGCGCGGTGCCCTGGCTTGCGACCGCGGGCGCGGGGGATGTGCTGGCCGGGATCATCACCGGGCTGATGGCGCGCGGCCTGCCCGCCATTGCGGCGGCAGGGGCCGCGGCCTGGCTCCATGTCGAGGCCGCGCGGCGCTTCGGTCCGGGCCTGATCGCCGAGGATCTGCCCGAACGGCTGCCGCATGTCCTGCGCGGCCTCGGCGCATGAAGGTGCCTGTCATCGCGGCGCCGCCGCGTGCCGCGGAGCGTCGCGGGCGTTACGCGGGCACGCGCAGCGGATCGGCCGAGGCCAGTTCCAGCCCGTCGGCATAAAGCACCTCGGGCCTGCCGAAGCGCAGCGCGACGCAGCTTTCGTCCTGCTCGAGGGTGGACAGGCGGACGTAGTCGCCATCGGCCAGCTGCCCCGCGGGAACGCAGGCCTGCGCCTGCCCGTAGAGCGCCTTGGCGCGCCAGTCGCGGATCAGGATGCGCTGCGCGGCGGGCAGCCACATGTCCCGGTCCGGGCGGCCGCCGAAGGCATTGCGCGTCACCATCACGATCGGGGTGCCCGCAGGCAGGAAGACCCGGTCGGCGGACATCAGAGTGCGCGCGCCGTGGCGGGTGATGATCCTGTCGCCGGGATAGAGATGCTCGGCCGGCAATGCGCCGTCGAGGGTCAGGACAAGGCTGCAGGGCGCGAGGGCATGTGTGCCTTCGGCCCGTGCCACGTCCTCCACGCGCAGCGCCGCTGCGATCGGGGTCATGTCGGTCATGTCGAAACCTGCTCGGTTCTCGGCGCTTTGCACCGTTTTTTGCTTGTGACCGAATCGTAGCCTGTTCGAATCGGCTTGCACAGCAAAATCCGGCACGTCGGGCCGGGAAAGGCGGGGGTGTGGCATCGGGGCAGGCGGTCATGCCGTCAGCCTGCCACGGGCCGGGTTTCGATCCGGTAAAGCCGCCGCTTTTGCCTCTCGCCCCGGCGGGTGAGCTTTGCTAAACCCCGCCGCATGCGGGTGTGGCGGAACTGGTAGACGCACCAGATTTAGGTTCTGGCGCCGCAAGGCGTGGGGGTTCGAGTCCCTTCACCCGCACCACGCTCCCTGCATCCCTTCGGATTTGCGCCGGTTTCTGGACGTGCCCATGGGCCCCGCAAGACGCCCGTTCGCGGTCTTGCACGCCATTGCGCGGTTCGTCCGGGCTGCTCCAGCAAGACCGGCGCCGGCACCGTTTTCGCCCAGGGCAACGGGCTGCGGGCGATCCGAGGCGACCGGGATATCCCCAAGCGCGGCATCTGCGCCGCGCGCTTCACCGTGACGGCGGGTCCGTCGCACTGGCAGGCTACCAGCGAAACCGGTCTTCCAGCACCCGCAGCACCAATGCCGGTTCGGTCAGGGCGCGGTTGATCCCGTCTTCGCCGTAAAACGACTGTCCGGCTCGCGGCCCGCTGACCACCGGCAGGGCGGCCCAGACCGTCGCAAGGCAATCGGCCAGCGGCGCGGGCGCTGTCCGCGGGTCATAGAAGCCGCAGTCATGCATCAGGAACCGCGCGAGATAGGTCTGCACCTCGCCGTCGAACACCAGCTCGCCCGAGATGCCGTGCCGGTCCACCAGGTCCCGCAGGGTCAGGTAGATGAACTGGTATCGCCCGACCGCCGAAGACACCGTGCCCATCGCGCGCAGCCGTTCCTGGTAGGCGATCACCTCGGACAGGGTCATGTCGGTCAAGGGCCGTGGCGGGGGCGCGGGCGCAAAGCCCGACACCGCGTCGAAGCCGTGGGGCGCCTCGAGATTGCCCATCAGGTTCAGGAAGGCGACGTCATTCGCCCCGAAGCTGAGGCCGGGTGCCTGTCGTGACGTTGCGTCATCCTGCGCCATGGCGGCCGCGGCCCCCAGCCAGAGCCAGCCGATGACCGCCGCAACGGCGGACCGGACGCGTCGGCCATGCCCGCCGGGGCGCAGATGTGGGGCCGGACGATGCTTCAATTCTGCTTAACCTCGGTTAACTTTTGATGTAGGCGCTTGTCATTGGATACAATGTAGTCTGCGCCTCCGGCAATGCACCCGCCCGGAGGCAGGCTTTCGCGGCAGGGAAGAACATGCTCCGGTTTGGGAAGAACCAAAAGGCGCGACGTGGTCGGGGTGCGCCCAGCGCCCTTGCGGCATGCCTTGTGGGCGGGCTGGCCTGCATGCTGACGGGCGTGCTGACGGGCGGTGCCCTCGCGCAGGAGACCGCCGAGACACAGGCTGCCCAGACGCAGGCGGCCGAGATGGCACCCACCGCCCCCGCGCTTTCGGTCAGCCTGACGGGGTTCACCCTCGAGCCCGTGCTGGCCGAGGACGGCACGCCCGAACTGGATGAGGACGGCAACCCGGTCATGGCCCGCGTCGCGCTCGAGGACAGCGTCATCGTGCCGGGCGACCGCATCCATTACGAGATCACGCTGGACAACCCCACGCCCGAGGCCGCGACCGACCTGTCGCTGGGCGCGCAGAGCGCGCCCGAGGTCCTGCTCGATCCCTTCACCATCACCGGCCCCGAGGACATGGCGCTGGCCTGGTCCGACGCCGAGGCACCGGAGCTGTTCCGCCCGGTCTTCGAGGTGGTCGAGGGGGAAACCCTGATGCTGGCCGATCTGGACACGATCCGCCAGCTGCGCATCACCTTGCCGCGTCTCGCCAGCGCCGAGGCCGCAACCATTGCCTATTCCGTGACACTGCGCTGACGCCAGCGCCCAAGAGTAACCAGTAAGAAGGGGCATCCCCGTGGTAAAGACAGGCTTTCGATCCCTCCTCCTCGGCCTCGCGCTGACCCTCGGCGCGACCGGCATGGCCGCGGCGCAGAACGCGACAGCGGCGGGGACGTCCGTTTCCAACTCGATCACGCTGTCCTACAACGGTGCCGACAATGGCGGCACACAGGTTCGCGTCGATCTGCCTGCAACGGCCAGCATGACCGAAACCTTCACGGTCGCGCGCAAGATCGACCTGTCTGTCACGGCGGACCAAGGTGCCCAGGTGCTGCAGGTGACACCTGGGCAGCTTGCGGCGCAGATCCAGTTCACGCTTGAAAACCTGGGTAATGCGCGCACGTCCGGCAGCCCAGCACAGGATTTCAACATCGATGTGGTCAACACCGGCGATTTGGCCGGTGCCACTGCATTGACCTACAGCGCCACGGCCACCACCACGCTGGGTGAATACTACGTGACCGTTGACGGGGCGGCCTACGATGTCGGCAACCCCACGGCGATCTCTCTCGCTCCCAACGGCACGGCCACCATCCGGGTCATCGCCAACATTCCCGGCACCTCGACGGACGGGCTGGCCGATGTCTTCACCGTGACCGCGGTTGCGGTCGATGGCGGCACGGCGGTTACCGAAAGCCGAACCGCCGATCTGGATGACACCGACATCGTCTTTGCCGATGCCGAGTCGACCACCGCGATGGCGGGCAGCACCGCGGCCACGCCCCTCGATGCGGCCCTGAACGGTCAGGCCGCAGCCGAGACCCGGATGATCGTTTCGGCACCTCAGTTGACGGCCTCGAAGACGGCAGTCGTGCTCGACGAGGGGCTGCCGGGCAGCAGCTTCGACTGCGCGGCGGGTGGCACGGCGACCGGCTCGCCCCTGTCCCCCATCCCCGGTGCCTGCGTGGAATACACGATCACCGTGGCGAATGATGCGGCCGCAACGGCCTCGGCCACGGCAGTCACGATTTCCGACGTGCTTCCGGGGGACGTGACCTTCGCCGGGGTGAGCACCATCGCCTACACCGGCACCGGTGCAGGGTCGGCAACCACGACCACCGAACCCGCCAACTCTGGCGGCACCGTCACAGCCACCATCGGCACCCTGCCGGCGGGCACAACGGCGACGTTCCGCATCCGCGTCACCGTCGATTGATCTGACGGCCCCCGCACGGCCGGCCTTTGGTCGCCACCGCGGGGGCCGTCTTGTCCGTTCCGCTGTCCCGGATCTTGCCGATCATGCGCCGGAGTGCCCTGTCAGCCATCCTCTCTGCGATCATCGTGGCCTGTGCCGTTGCGATGGGCGCAGCCGTGGCGCATGCGCAGGGGGCGCGGCCGGGGAGCGAGATCGTCAATACCGCCCGCATCACCTGGGGTAATGGCGCGGTCGAGCTGGACGCCGAGGCACGCTTCACCGTAGCGCGGCCGACCTCGAACGGCATCCTGACCGCCTGGGAGCTGGACACCGGGTTAAGCCCCGGCCCGTTCCGCGACATCGTCTTTGCCGAGGGCGAGTATCTCGGCGGCACCTGGGTGCCCCTGCCCGAACCGGTCGACACCTCCAGCATGACCGGCACGGGCACGCCCATCGACCGCAGCGCGGCGTTGCGGGTGGTCCGCTCGGACCGCATCCGGCTGGGCGTCCCGGTGTTCTTCACCCTGCTCGATCCGGGGTTGAATTTCGACCCCGCCGCGGTCGAGACCGTCGAGGTCACGCTGAGCGACGCCGTCACCGGCGACACCGAGACGCTGCGCTTCTACGAGACCGGCCCGAATACCGGCGAGTTCTCGGCCTGGATCAACACCGCCGATGGCACGGGCGGCGGGCCGGACGGGGTTCTGGCGACCCGCGCGCTTTCGGTGATCACGGCCGAATACAACGACGCCACCAACCTGCGCAACGATCTGGCGGTGGATGTGGATGTCGGCCCGATCGACCCGTTCGGCGTGGTGTTCGACAGCGTGACCGGCCAGCCGCTCGACGGTGTCGAGATCACCCTGGTCGACGATGCCACGGGCCAGCCCGCCACTGTCTACGGCGACGACATGCAGGCGGCCTATCCGGCGCGTCTCCTGACCGGAAGCCGCGTGAGCGACGCCTCGGGCCGCAGCTACCAGATGGAGCCGGGCGGCTTCCGCTTCCCCTATGTCGCGCCGGGGCGCTATCGCTTCGTGATCGGCCCCTCCGACACCCATGCCGGGCCCTCGGCGCGCAGCGACGCCGCGCTGGCCCAGCTGGCCGGCGGGGCCTTCACCCTCGCCGAGGGCTCGCGGCTGGAGGCGTTCGACGTGGCTCCGGGTCCGCCGCTGCGGATCGACGTCCCGCTCGATCCGCTGGCGGCGGTGCAGATCACGCGCGAGGGCAGCCATGCCGAGGCCGGCATCGGCGAGTTCGTCGAGTTCACGGTCACCGTCACCAGCACCGAAAGCCTTGCTCTGACGATCACCGACAGCCTGCCGCCGGGCCTCGCTTACCTGCCGGGCAGCCTGCGCCTCGATGGCCAGCCGGTGACGCCCGGTCCGGGCAGCGCCGGGGGCGCGCTGGTCTTCGAGCTGCCGCCGCGGCCCGCCGGGCAGGCCAGCGTCCTCACCTACGGCGTGCAGATCGTGGCCACGCCGGGGGGCGAGCCGCGGCTGGTGTCGCGCAGCACGATCACCACGCCGGGCGTGCGGCGCGCCAGCGCCGAGCATGTCCTGCGCCTGCGCGACCGGCTGGGGCTGGAGCAGGTGGCGATCCTCGGCCAGGTTGCCGCGGGCGGCTGTTCCGGCCTGCCCGAGGGGGGCGTTGCCCCGGATCTCTCGGGGATCCGCGTGCTGTTGGAAAACGGGGAATATGTCCTGACCGACAGTGACGGGCGCTTCACCTTCCGCGACATCTACCGCCGCCCCCGCGTGGTGCAGATGGATGTGACCACGCTTCCGCGCGGTGCGCGGCCGGTGGCCTGTTTCGTCAACACCCGCAGCACCGGCAGCGTGATCTCGCAGTTCGTCGAGCTGCGCCCCGGCATGATGGGGCGGGTGGAATTCTACCTCGAATTCGACGCACTGCCCGAGGCCGATGCCGCGCCCGATCCTGCGCCCGCGGCGGGCGATGCCGCGCCCGATCCCGCGTCCCTGTCGCCGCTGCTGCGCTACGACCTGGCCTGGCTCGACGGGCCGGGGGCGGATGCCCCGGTGGGGTTCGTGGCACCGGGCCCCGCCCACATGCCCCGCTCCGAGGCGATCGACGTCGTGGACCTGCGC
>JAOARA010000296.1 GCA_025211115.1 Roseicyclus sp.
GGGCGGAGCACGCCGCAGAATGTTGCATAAGTGAAATTCAGGGCGCGGGCGTGGGTTTCACGCCGGGCGAAGAACCCGGCATAGGCCCCCTGCCCCCGATAGGCAGGAAGAAGAACGGATTCAGCGCAGTAGAAGGCGGTGTTCAGGTCGATGCCCGAGCCGTCGAAGGGGGCGGCGAAATCGTCGGCGTGGTCGGATAATGGCATTCCGGTGGAGGCCCCGACCATCGTTTCGCCGTCGAAGGCAGCGACGAGGATGGTGTCGCCGCGGGCGTAGCCCGAGAGGTAACGGCGTTCGTAGTCGAGGTCGCCGTCATAGAGATAGGGCCAGTCGCGGAAGACCGCGATGCGCAGGCGGGCCAGCGCATCGACATGGGGGGCGATCTGCGCGCCGGTGAAGCTGCGCAGCGTCAGGGTCATGCCGAGACCTGCGCCACCCAGTCGGCGAGGTTGTAATAGGTGACGATGCGGGTGATGCGGCCATCCGCGCCGCTGAAGAACCCGCCCGCCGGAAGGCGGTAGGTCTGGCCCTTCGCCTCGGGCAGGCCCGCGTCGGTCTGCAGGTAGGTGCCGTTCACTGTGAACTCGGCGGCGGCGCGGGTGCCGTCCTGCGACGCCATGACGACGATGTCGGTCAGGTGCTCGTCGTAGCAGCGGGACATGTGGGCGCAGAAGGCGCGGAAGGCCTCGGTGCCGGTGCGCACCTGCCCCTCGTTGACGTGATGGGCCACGTCGGGGGCGAGGCAGGCGATCATGGCCTCGGTGTCGCCGGCGTTGAAGGCGGCGTAGTAGCGGGTGATGAGGGCGTGTGTATCGGTCATGCGGCGGACCATAGGCGCGTCGGGCGGCGGACGGAAGATGCAGACGCATCGCTTGACAGGCCAGCCTCCCCTGCCCTATCCGCGTCACGGGCCTCAGACGCCTGCCGCCCGCCGACATCCCGTCACGGTGAAGTTCTGATCAGATCACGATCTTCGTCATCCACGGCACCCGCCGCGCGGATGGTAACGCGGGCCCCATCCGATCCTTGCGCGGCGACAGCCAGAAGGATCACGAGGGCATGACACCCCAGGACAGAAACGAGACAGGCGGCCTTGCCGGGCACGCACAGGGCCGGGCGCGCGATCTGCCGACACCGGCAGAGGCCAAGGCCGAGGCCCGGCACCTGCGCACGGCGCGGGCGCAGGACGGGCAGCCCATGAGCCACGGGCAGGCGCTGGAGGCGGTGGCCCATGGCCACGGGTTCCGCGACTGGAACACGATGGCTGCGGCGATCGGCGCGCTCGGGCCGGAGGGGCTGCAGGCCGGTGACCGGGTGACGGGGCGCTACCTGTCGCAGCCCTTTCGTGCGACGGTGCTGTCGGCCGAGGCGCTGCGGCCCGGTTGGGTGCGGCTGGAGCTGGACCTCGACGAGGCGGTGGACGTCGTGACCTTCGACAGGTTCTCGAACTGGCGCAAACGGGTGCGGGCCGAGGTCGGGCCGGAGGGGCAGTCGCGCGCGCGCACCTCGGACGGCACCCCGCATGTGGTGCTGGAGCTTTAGTCCGCTTCGGTGGGGTCGCCGAAGCGGGCGGTCATGCGGGCAATGATCTGGTCGCGGGCCTGCCGGTAGGCGGCGAGCTTGGCCTCGCGGGTTTCACCGAGGCCCGTGGGGTCGAGGATGGGCCAGTATTCCACCTCGAGGTGGAAATGCCGGGTCAGGTCGAGCGCGCGGCGCTGGCTGGCGGGGGACAGCGCGATGATCAGGTCGAAGCCCGACAGGTCGTCGCCCCATTCCTGCATCTCGTCGAAGGAGCGGACGCGGTGGCGGTCCAGCTCCACCCCCAGTTCGGCGCAGACGGCCACGGCGAAGCCGTCGATCTCGAGGTCGTTCTTCACGCCCGCCGACTGCACATAGGCGCGGTGGCCGTAGAATTTCTTCATCAGCCCTTCGGCCATGGGCGAGCGCGTCGCGTTGTGATCGCAACAGTAGAGCACGGACTGGGGAAAATCGCCGGACACCGCCCTGCCCCTAGCCCCCGAAATGCAGGACGCAGATGAGGGTGAAGAGGCGGCGCGCGGTGTCGGTGTCGACCTCGGCCTTGCCCTCCAGCCGCTCCTGCAGGATGCGCGCCCCCTCGTTGTGGATGCCGCGGCGGGCCATGTCGATCGCCTCGATCTTGGAGGGGGGCATGTTCTTGACGGCGGCATAGTAGCTTTCGCAGATCTGCCAGTAATCCTTGACCGTCTGGCGGAAGGGCGAGAGCGAGAGGTGGAACTCGGCGGCGTCTTCGCCGCTTTCGGTGTTCACGTCGAAGACCAGCCGCTTGTCGCGGATCGCAAGGGTCACGTGATAGGGGCCGGCCGGGGCGGCGCGCCCCTCGCGGTCGGGCAGTGCAAAGGAATTTTCCTCGAGCAGGTCGAAGATGGCGACGCTGCGTTCCTGCTCGATCTCGGGGGGCGGGGGCGGCATTCCGCCCATGTCGATCTCGATATGGGTGATGTGCATGGTCATCGTTCCATCAATTCCCTTACCTCAGCCCAAGGCATAACCCGCGACGAATGCGAATACACCAAGGAAGCTCATGGTCCGGCGCAGCGCCGCGCGCGGCAGCCCCTCGGCGTAGCGCACCGGCGGCCCGGACCAGGCGATCAGGACAAGCAGGAAGACAGGGAAGGCGGGCCTGTCCCACATCGCAGGCCAGAGGGCGGCGAGGCCGATCACGGCAGCGGTCGCGATCATCTGCCCGATCTGCCAGCGCCGCCGCCACGCCGCGGCATCGGCGGTTTCGGCGAGCGCGTAACGGGCGCGCGGCGTGTCCGGCAGATCCTTGGACTGCCGGCGCTGAAGGCTGGCCATGGTGACCGCGAAGATCACGGCTGCGCCTGTCCAGATGAGCAGGACGAGGCGCGCCTCGGGCCAGCCGCTGTCCAGCATGGCGAGCAGCATGAGGCAGCCCCAGAACAGCCCCAGAAGGAACGAGTATTGGAGGCGGTCGAACGAGGTGGCCCCTCGTGCCGCGCCGCGGAGGGTGGCGACCTCCAACGGGTCGGAGAGCATCAGGAAGGTCCCGGCGACCATGACCCCGACCTGCCAGGCGTGAAACAGTTCCCCGTCGGGATCGCCCTGCAGCGCGGTGAAGACAC
>JAOARA010000297.1 GCA_025211115.1 Roseicyclus sp.
GGCGTGAACATCGACCACGTGGCGACACTCAGGAACGCGCGCGGCGGCGCGCTGCCCGACCCGGTGCGCGCGGCCCGCGTCGCCGAGGAGGCCGGCGCGGCCGGCATCACCGCGCATCTGCGCGAAGACCGCCGCCACATCCGCGACGCGGATATCGACGCGATCATGGCCGCGATCGCCGTCCCGCTGAATTTCGAGATGGCCGCCACCGACGAGATGCAGCGCATCGCGCTGGCCCATACGCCGCACGCCGCCTGTATCGTGCCCGAGCGCCGCGAGGAGCGCACGACCGAAGGCGGGCTTGAAGTGGCAGGGGACGACAACCGCCTCGCCGCCTATATCGCGCCGCTGCGCGAGGCGGGCATCCGGGTGTCGCTGTTCATCGCCGCCGACCCGGCGCAGATCGCGGCCGCTGCGCGCATCGGTGCGCCCGTGATCGAGCTGCACACCGGGGCCTATTGCGATTTCCACGCCGAAGGCGACGTCGCCGCCCGCGATGCCGAGCTTGCCCGCCTGATCGACGGGGCGAAGCGCGCCGCCGACCTCGGGCTCGAGGTCCACATGGGCCATGGCCTGTGCTACGACACGGTCGGCCCGGTCGCCGCCCTGCCCGAGGTGGCCGAGCTGAACATCGGTCATTTCCTGATCGGCGAGTCGGTCTTCGTCGGCCTGCCCCGTGCCATCGCCCGGATGCGCGAGGCGATGGACGCCGCCCGCGGCTGACACGCCGCGCCCCGCCGCGCGATTTCCCTGCGCGCAGAGATTGCGAAGTTGCCGGAGTTGCGCAACTCTGCGCCCGTTACCCAAGCCTGCAACACCGGAGCCTCGTCTTGCGCCATCTCCTGCCAGCCTCGGCCATCGCCATGGCCCTTTTCGCCGCCCCGGTCGCAGCCCAACAGGTCGTGCCCTGCGAGGGGCTGATCGACATCACCATGATCTCCGAGCCTTGGGACAACTACAGCCGGTCCTACGCCGAAGGCGCGATCCGACTGTTCGAGGCCTATGTCGCCCCCACCATGGCGGCGGGCGCGGTGATCGGCGTCCTGCATCCGGTGCCGGGCGACCCCTACCCGTACCGGGCCTGTTCCGCCGTGGTCTACGACGGGGCCGCCGGCCCCTATTTCGCCGAGGCGCTGATCTCGGATGCGACCGCCGGTTATGATCCCTCGCGGGGTCTGACGGTGCGGGTTCCCGTCCGCTTCCCCGACAACCGCCAGCCGATCCCGTCGGTCGAGATCACCATCAACCAGGCCACCGGGGTGGTGAGCGTGAAATGATCCTCGGCATCGGAACCGATCTTGCGAATATCGAGCGCATCCAGCGTGCGCTGGACCGCTTCGGCGACCGGTTCCGCGACCGGGTCTTCACCGTGACGGAACAGAACCGCGCCGAGCGGATGAAAGACCCCGCCTCGGTCTATGCGAAGCGGTGGGCCGCGAAAGAGGCCTGTTCCAAGGCGCTGGGCACCGGCCTGCGCATGGGCATCGCGTGGAAGGACATGGCGGTGACCAACCTGCCCTCGGGGCAGCCGGTGATGGATGTGACGGGCTGGGCCAAGGAACGGCTCGAGCAGATGACGCCCGAAGGACACAGCTCGGTCATTCATGTCAGCCTGACCGACGATCACCCCTGGGCGCAGGCCTTTGTCGTGATCGAGGCGCTGCCCGACGCCGCAGAGGCGCTGCGCCCCGAGGTCGGCCCGGTCTCGCGCCGCACCATCAGCTGACGGGTCAACGCCGGCGGCGGTCGTTCCGCGTGCGGCGGCGGTTGGCGTATTCGGTCGGGATCAGGATCAGCGCCGCGGCCGAGCCGATGATGGCGTCCAGCCCCGGCGAGCCAAGCGTCAGCCCGAACAGCGCGCGCAGGAAGAACAGCGCCAGCACCGCGCCGAAGGCGATCAGGACAGAGGGCAGGATGCCGTTATGCGTCCAGCCCCATTTCTCGAACAGCACCGCCACGATGCCCGCGATCATCAACGAGCCGAAGAACGAGAACAGGATCATGGCTCATCACCCAACACCACACCCGGCGCGATGCGCGCGCCCCGCAAATACGCCTCGGCCGCCATGCGCGGCTTGCCTTCGGGCTGCAACTCGGTGATCTCCACCGCGCCCTGCCCGCAGGCGATCGTCAGCCCGTCCAGCACCTCGCCGGGGGTGCCATTGCCCTCGGCCAGGCGGCTGCGGATCAGCTTGACCCGCTTGCCGCCGATCAGCGTCCAGGCACCGGGAAAGGGCGACAGGCCGCGGATCTGCCTGTCGATATGGGGTGCAGGCGCGGTCCAGTCCACCCGTGCCTCGGCCTTGTCGATCTTCTCGGCATAGGTGACGCCCGCGTCGGGCTGTGGCTCGGGCGTCAGTCGGTCGAGCGTCGCCAGCGCCTCGGTGATCGCCTCGGCCCCCAGCGCGGAGAGGCGGTCGTGCAACTCGCCCGCGGTTTCCTCGGCCCCGATGGGGATCGCGCGGCGCAGCAGCACCGGCCCGGTGTCGAGGCCCGCTTCCATCTGCATGATGCAGACGCCGGTTTCCGCGTCGCCGGCCATGATCGCGCGCTGGATCGGCGCGGCCCCCCGCCAGCGCGGCAAAAGGCTGGCGTGGATGTTGAGGCACCCGCGCGCGGGCGCGTCCAGCACGGCCTGCGGCAGGATCAGTCCATAGGCCACGACGACGGCGACATCGGCGTTCAGCGCGGCGAACTCGGCTTGCGCGTTGATATCGCGGAGGCTTTTGGGATGGCGGACCTCCAGGCCAATCGCCTCGGCGCGGGCGTGGACGGGGCTTGGCCGGTCCTTCTTGCCGCGGCCCGCGGGGCGGGGCGGCTGGCTGTAGACGGCGGCGATCTCGTGGCCCGCCGCGATCAGCGCGTCGAGGACGGGGACCGAGAACTCGGGCGTTCCCATGAAGATCACGCGCATCAGCGGCCCCCCTTGGCGGCGCGCTTCAGCAGCATGTCGCGCTTGGTCTTGGACAGGCGGTCGATATACATCCGGCCCGCGAGGTGGTCGATCTGGTGCTGGACGGAGGTCGCCCAGAGGCCCGTGAACTCCTGCCGGACGCGGATGCCGTGGTGGTCGGTGAAGGCGACCGTCACGCGGGCCGGCCGCGTTACCTTGGCCCAGACGCCGGGCAGGTTGGGGCTGGCTTCCTCGTGGTCGTTGGTCTCGTCCGAGGCGGCGATGACCTCGGGGTTGGCCATGCGTATCGCCTGGCCGCGCGCGTCGGAGGCGTCGACGACGGCGAGGCGCAGCATCACGCCGATCTGCGGCGCGGCCAGTCCGACGCCGGGCATGGCGTCCATCGTCTCGATCATGTCGGCCCAGGTGGCCCGGATTTCTTCAGTGATTGCAGGCACATCCGCGGCGGGCGTCCGCAACCGGCGGTCGGGCCACATGACGAAGGGGCGGCGCGTTCCCCTCACGCCTTTTCCCGCGCGCGGTCCTTCTTCAGCTTGACCATCTTGCGGGTGATCAGCTGGCGCTTGAGCGGCTTGAGGTAGTCGATGAAGAGCGTGCCGTCGAGGTGGTCGATCTCGTGCTGGACGCAGGTCGCCCAGAGACCATCAAAACTCTCCTCACGCTCGGCGCCGGTGGGGTCGATCCAGCGCACGGTCACCTCGGCAGGGCGCTCGACCTCGGCGTAAATGTCCGGAATCGAAAGACAACCTTCCTCGTAGACATTGCGCGCGTCGGACTCGGCGATGACCTCGGGGTTGAACATGGCGAGCGGGCGGGGGGCGGCCCCCTCCTCCTTCACGCAGTCCATGACGATCAGGCGCGTGTCGATGCCGATCTGCGGCGCGGCCAGCCCGATGCCCGGCGCGGCATACATGGTTTCCAGCATGTCATCGGCCAGCGCGCGCAGATCGTCGGTGATGTCGGCGATCGGCGGCGCGGTCTTTTTCAGCCGCGGGTCGGGGTGGATGAGGATCGGGCGCTTCATGTCACGGATGTAGGACAAGCGCCCATCGGCTGCAACATTCCCGCGGTGCTTGCCCGGCGATGGCGGGCGTCTGACATCCGTACACACCCCGTACACACCCCGTGCATACGCGATGCGGGGCGGGCGCGGCCGTGCATCAGGCCTGCCGGCCGGTGTTCAGCCGGGTCTCGTCGCCGTCGAGCGCCTGCATCAGGATCGGATGGATGACGGCATACCACAGCGGCGGCACCAGCATCAGCGCGAAGACGCCGGGATAGCCCGAGGGCAGTTCCGGCGCGCCGTCCACGTCGTTGAGGGTCTGGAACGGTTTCTGCGCGTTGGTGTGGTGATCGGAATGGCGCTGCAGATTGAAGAACAGGAGGTTCGAGAAGAAGAAGCTGGAGTTCCACGAATGCTCGGGGCGGCAGGGTTCGCGCCTGCCGTCGATCATGCGGCGGGCGATGCCGTAATGCGCGGTGTAGTTGGCCATGGAGATGGTGAACCAGACCGACGCGCAGAGCAGCGCGTAGAACGCCAGCGCCACCGGGCCGAAGGCAAGGGTCACCGCGCCGGCCATCAGCGCCGTGACCATCCAGCTTTGCAGGATGGTATTGCGCCAGTGCCAGAAGCCCGCGCCCTTGCGCGCCAGCCGCGCGCGCTCGGCTCGCAGCGCGCCCAGAAACACGCCGGGGATCTCGCGCCGGGCGAACCGGTAGATGCTTTCGCCGTAGCGGGCCGAGGCCGGGTCGCGGGGCGTGGCGACATGGACGTGATGCCCGGTGTTGTGCTCGATGGAGAAATGCCCGTAGGCGATCAGCCCCAGCGCGACACGGGCAAGGCGGCGGTCCCGTGTCGATCGCGCGTGGCCCAGCTCGTGACCGATCAAGACCAGCGGCGCGTGGATCAGGCCGAGGCCCCAGCCGAAGAGGATGGTCTGCACCGGGCCGAACACGCCCGAGGCCACGATGCGGCAGGCCAGCAGCAGTGACAGCACGAAAAGCCCCGTCACCACGAACAGAAGGTTTCGGTAATATGGGTCGCCCTCGAGCTGCATGGTGATCTCGAGCGAGACATTTCTGTGATCGCGCCCGAAGAGATGGTCGAGCCCGGTGCAGACCCCGAACAGGAGAACAAGCGGGGTGAGCGCGACGGCCCATGTCGGTGCGCCGAGCGCGAGCGCGCCGAGGCAGGCGGGCACGACCATCGGCATCACCAGCCCGGCTGGCCACAGCAGGCGGCGGGGGTCGACGGAATGGGAACTGATCCGGTCCATGTCGGACCCCCGGAGCACCGTGGCACTGAACGGGGGCAGGCTAGCACGTCCCTTGCGGGTCTCAAAGCGCGCCGCTGTCCGCGGGTCTTGCGGCTGACGCCTGCGCGGCTAGGGTGCGGGCACAGCCACCACCCGGAGAGCCTTCATGTCCTTTGACGAGATCATCGACCGCCGCGGAACCCATTGCGTGAAATGGGACGCGATGGAGGCCCTATATGGCGTGAGCCCCGAGGACGGGATCGCCATGTGGGTGGCCGACATGGAGTTCCGCCCGCCCGCCTGCGTGCAGGACGCGGTGCAGGCGATGGCCGATCACGGGATCTACGGCTATTTCGGCGATGACAGCGCCTACAAGGCGGCGATCTGCTGGTGGATGGAGAACCGGCACGGCTGGCGGGTGGAGCCGGACTGGATCTTCACCACGCACGGGTTGGTGAACGGGACTTCGATGTGCCTCGACGCCTTTACGCAGGAGGGCGATGGCGTGGTGCTGTTCACGCCGGTCTACCATGCCTTTGCCAAGGTGATCCGCGCCTCGAACCGCGACCTGGTGGAGTGCGAGATGCCGGTGGTCGATGGGCGCTATACGCTCGATTTCGACGCCTGGGATGCGCAGATGCAGGGGCATGAAAAGATGCTGGTCCTGTGTTCGCCGCATAATCCCGGCGGCCGCGTCTGGACGCGTGCCGAGCTTGAGGGGGTGGCGGAGTTTGCGCGGCGGCATGACCTGCTGATCGTGTCGGACGAGATCCACCACGATCTCGTGATGCCGGGGCAGGCGCACACGCCGATGGCGCTGATCGAGGGGATCGCGGACCGGCTGGTGATGATGACGGCGGCGACCAAGACCTTCAACATCGCGGGCGCGCATGTGGGCAACGTGATCATCCCCGACGCGGACCTGCGCGCGCGGTTCGGGGCGCGGATGATGGCGCTGGGCATGTCGCCCAATTCCTTCGGGCTGCACATGGTGACGGCGGCCTACTCGCCCGAGGGGGCGGCGTGGGTGGATGCGTTGTGCGCCTACCTGGCCGAGAATGCGCGCATTTTCGATGCGGGGATCAACGCCATTCCCGGCCTGCGGTCGATGCCGTTGCAGTCGACCTACCTGGCCTGGGTGGATTTCTCGGGCACCGGCATGACGCGGGAGGAGTTCACCGCGCGGGTCGAGCAGGGCGCGAAGATCGCGGCCAACCATGGGCCGAGTTTCGGCACGGGGGGCGACAGTTTCCTGCGGTTCAACATCGCCGCCCCGCGGGCGGTGATCGAGGATGCCGTGGCGCGCATGGCGCGGGCGTTTTCCGACCTTCAGTAGGGGGGCGGCGGCAGCGCCCGGACCATGCCGCGCTGCGGCACTTGCATGCCGCGGCGCAATATCCTATCCGCTGGGGTGAGAGAGACGAAACATCCTTGCGCATCGGAGATCCCGCCCATGAGCTTTCGCATCCAGCCCCAGCCCGTCGCCCGCCCGAACCGTTGCCAGCTGTTCGGCCCCGGCTCGCGGCCCGCGATCTTCGAGAAGATGGCCGCGAGCGATGCGGATGTGATCAACCTCGACCTCGAGGATTCGGTCGCGCCCGACGACAAGGCGCAGGCGCGGAAGAACATCATCCAGGCCATCGGCGACGTGGATTGGGGCAAGAAGACCCTGAGCGTGCGGATCAACGGGTTGGACAGCCCGTATTGGTATCGTGACGTGGTCGACCTGCTGGAGCAGGCGTCGGATCGGCTGGACCAGATCATGATCCCCAAGGTCGGCAACGCGGGCGATATCTACGCGGTGGACGCGCTGGTGACCTCCATCGAGATGGCGATGGGGCGCACGAAGCCCATCGCCTTCGAGGTGATCATCGAAAGCGCCGCCGGCATCGCCCATGTGGAGGAGATCGCCGCCGCCTCGCCGCGGTTGCAGGCGATGAGCCTGGGGGCGGCGGATTTCGCCGCCTCGATGGGGATGCAGACCACGGGCATCGGGGGCACGCAGGAAAACTATTACATGCACCGTGACGGTGCGAAATACTGGTCGGACCCGTGGCATTGGGCGCAGGCGGCCATCGTCGCGGCCTGCCGCACGCATGGGGTGCTGCCGGTGGACGGACCGTTCGGCGATTTCTCGGATGACGAAGGCTTCCGCGCGCAGGCGCGGCGCTCGGCCACGCTGGGGATGGTCGGCAAATGGGCGATCCACCCCAAGCAGGTGGCGCTGGCCAACGAGGTCTTCACCCCTTCGGAGGAGGCCGTGGCCGAGGCGCGCGAGATCCTTGCCGCGATGGAAGAGGCCAAGGCGAGCGGCGCGGGCGCGACCGTCTACAAGGGGCGGCTGGTGGATATCGCCTCGATCAAGCAGGCCGAGGTGATCGTGAAACAGGCCGAGATGATCGCGGCGGGGTAAGGCCCCGCCGCCGGCGGGTCACTCGTCCCCCGGTCCCCCGATGATCAGCGGTATCTCGCCCTGCACGGGCGGATCCTGCTGCGGTGGTGTGACCGGCGCGGGGTCCTCGGTGTTGGCCACGCCGCCGCTGACGCCGAAGCCGACCGCGCCGCTGCCGAAGTCGAAGCCGACATCGCCGCCGACAAAGCCGTTGTCGAACATGTAGGCCGCGCCGAGGCTGCCGCGGAAGCTGTTGGTGGAGAACATGTAATCGAGGCCGAGAGTGCCCGCGACCTCATCCCGGCGGTTGTCGGAAAAGACGCGCAGGCCGACGCCGACATCGGCGCCCTGGCTGCCGCCGAAGACGATGTTGAGGCCGATGCCGACGGTCGGATCGGCCAGCGCGGGCGTGGCGAAGGGGGTGGCCAGTGCAAGGCACAGGGCGATGGGTTTCAACCGGGACATGGGATACTCCGATACGGGTCGACTTGCCTGACCGCTTAGCATATCGAAAGTTGCATTTCCATCTTTCGATAAGGGCCTGCGCGGCGCTGCGGCGCGCCCCGTGCTGCAAACGTTGCATCCGTGGCGGCGCGCGGTCATATACCCACAGCAGTCGGCGGCCACGGAGACGACCATGACGACCTATCTCGATTTCGAGAAACCGCTTGCCGAGATCGAAGGCAAGGCCGAAGAGCTGCGCGCGCTGGCCCGGCGCAACGAGGAAATGGATGTCGAGGCCGAGGCGGCCGCGCTCGACAAGAAGGCCGCGGACATGCTCCGCGACCTCTACAAGGAGCTGACGCCCTGGCGGAAATGCCAGGTCGCCCGCCACCCCAACCGGCCGCATTGCCGCGATTACATCCAGGCGCTGTTCACGGAATACACGCCGCTGGCCGGTGACCGGAACTTTGCCGACGACCACGCCGTGATGGGCGGGCTGGCGCGGTTCGAGGACACGCCGGTCATGGTGATCGGCCATGAAAAGGGCCATGACACCAAGACCCGGATCGAGCGCAACTTCGGCATGGCCCGCCCCGAGGGCTACCGCAAGGCGGTGCGACTGATGGACATGGCCGACCGGTTCGGCCTGCCGGTGATCACGCTGGTGGACACGCCCGGTGCCTATCCCGGCAAGGGCGCCGAGGAGCGCGGGCAATCCGAGGCCATCGCGCGCTCGACCGAGAAATGCCTGCAGATCGGCGTGCCGCTGATCTCGATCATCATCGGCGAGGGCGGATCGGGCGGGGCGGTGGCCTTTGCCACGGCGGACCGGCTGGCGATGCTGGAGCATTCGATCTACTCGGTCATCTCGCCCGAGGGCTGCGCCTCGATCCTGTGGAAGGATGCCGAGAAGATGCGCGAGGCCGCCGAGGCGCTGCGTCTGACCGCGCAAGACCTGCACAAGCTGGGCGTCTGCGACGTGGTCATCAAGGAGCCGCTGGGCGGCGCGCAGCGTGACCGCGAGGCGGTGATCGCGGGCGTGGGGCGGTCGATCTCCTCGATGCTGGCGCAGCTGAAGGGCGCGGAGCGGGCCGAGCTGATCGCGGGGCGGCGGCGCAAGTATCTCGACATGGGGTCCAAGGGCCTGGCAGCGTGATCACCCGGCGGGGCCTGCTGGGGGCGGGCCTTGCCATGCTGCCGATCCGCCCC
>JAOARA010000298.1 GCA_025211115.1 Roseicyclus sp.
ATGGCGCTGGGCCTGTGGATCGCCGCGCGGCCGGGGCTGATCCTGCAGGGGGCGGGCTATGCGCTGATGCTGGCCGCGGCCGTGGCGCTGATCCCGGCGATCCGCCGCGCGCGCTTCGCCGCCGAGGGGCAGGGGCCGGGCGTGGTGCAGGTGGTCGAGGGGCGCATCGTCTACATGGGTCCGCAGACCGGGGGGGCCGTCTCTCTCGGCGAGTTGACCAGCCTGTCGCTGCGGCGCGACCACGAGGGCAACGCCGCGTGGCTTTTGCATGAACCCGGCCAGATGCTCGTGATCCCCGTGAACGCCGCGGGGGCCGAGGCGCTGTTCGATGCCTTCACCGCCTTGCCGGGCCTTGGGTCGCAGCGCCTGCTGGCGGCGCGGCAGGGCCTGCGCGCAGGCACACAGATCCTGTGGCGGCGCGCCGATGTTCCGGCCTTGACACAGTGACCCCCGCGGGCCACCTGTCGGGCCTGTCACGACCCGAGCACGCAGAGGCCAGCGCCCATGTCCATCCCCCAATCCGGCGGCGGCCCCATCGAGCGGCACGAGCAGATGGCCGAATACCTGGCCTCGGGCTGCAAGCCGAAAGACCAGTGGCGCATCGGCACCGAACACGAGAAATTCGGCTATTGCCGCGACACGCTGGCCCCGCTGCCCTATGACGGGCCGCGCTCGATCAAGGCGATGCTGGAAGGGTTGCAGCAGAAATTCGGCTGGTCGCCGGTGGCCGAGGGCGGCAACCTGATCGGGCTGGAGAAGGACGGCGCGAACATCAGCCTCGAGCCGGGCGGGCAGCTGGAACTGTCGGGCGCGCCGCTCGAGACGATCCACCAGACCTGCGACGAGGTGAACGAACACCTGCGCGAAGTGCGCGAGGTCGCCGACGCGCTGGGGGTGGGCTTCATCGGGCTGGGGGCCGCGCCGATCTGGCGGCACCAGGACATGCCGCTGATGCCCAAGGGCCGCTACAAGCTGATGGACGGCTACATGCAGCGCGTGGGCACCATGGGCACCACGATGATGCGCCGGACCTGCACCGTTCAGGTGAACCTCGATTTCGCCTCCGAAGCGGACATGGTCAAGAAGCTGCGCGTGGCGCTTGCCCTGCAGCCGGTGGCGACCGCGCTTTTCGCCAATTCCCCCTTCCTTGACGGCAAGCCGAACGGGCACAAATCCTGGCGCTCGCGCGTCTGGCGCGACCTCGATGCCGACCGCACGGGGATGTTGCCTTTCGTCTTCGAAGAGGGGTTCGGCTTCGAGGCCTGGGTCGACTACGCCCTCGATGTGCCGATGTATTTCGTCTACCGCGACGGGCGCTACATCGACGCGCTCGGCCAATCCTTCCGCGATTTCCTGAAGGGCGAGCTGCCCGCGCTGCCGGGCGAGAAGCCCACGCTCAGCGACTGGGCCGATCACCTGACGACGCTTTTCCCCGAGGCGCGGATCAAGAAATACATCGAGATGCGCGGCGCCGACGGCGGCCCCTGGCGCAGGCTTTGCGCGCTGCCCGCCTTCTGGGTCGGGCTGATGTATGACGACACCGCGCTCGATGCGGCCTGGGATCTCGTGAAAGGGTGGGACGCCGAAACCCGCGAGGCGTTGCGCGTCGAGGCATCGGTCAACGCCCTGCACGGCCGTGTCGGCGAGATCGGGATGCACGACCTCGCGCGCGAGGTTCTGGCGATTTCCGAGGCCGGGCTGAAGGCGCGGGCCTGCCCCGGTGCCGGCGGGCTTGTCCCCGACGAGACGCATTTCCTCAACGCGCTCAAGGACAGTGTCGAGACCGGCACGGTTCCCGCGGACGAGTTGCTGGAGAAGTATCGCGGCGACTGGGGCGGTGACCTAAGCAGGATCTACGCCGGCTACAGCTACTGACGCGGGGTTGCCCTGCGCGGCAAGCATCCGCTTGCGCGTGAAGAACCACTCGAGGCAGGCCAGGTGCGCCTCGAGGATGGCGGGGTCCGAGAGCATCTGGTTCATCAGCCGCATCCGCGCCGGTCGGGTGCGCAGGATGGTCGGGTCCACCACCGTGTTGCGGTTGAACTCCTCGAACTGGCGCGAGCCCGCCTTGCGGTGACGCGTCGAGCGGCCGTTCGCATCCCCGCGCTGCAGCTTGATCGCCGACAGGTCCGCCGATTTCACCGCGTAATGGTTGACGTAGGCATGATCCCAGGCGTGCAACGCCTCGGGCAGCCTGTAGGCCGAATGGCGGTCGTCGTAATGGCGGTCGACCGGCAGCGCCTCGCCCCGCGTGTTCACCACGCGCAGCGCCTCGGGCGGTTTGAGCGGCCCCTTGGGCATGTGCGGCGTCGTCGAGGTGAAGCTGCCGGGCCGGAAGATCGTCTTGTGCGCCCGGACCCCGTCCTCCTTGGTGATGTCCTGCGCGAACAGGAAGGCCTCGGTCACCTGCCCGCCGTCCCAGTGCTGGCGCTTGGCGTCGCCGAACATGCGCCACATCAGGGCCACGGCATCGGCATCCGCGAAGCGGGCGAGGAAGGGCTTGATCTGCGGCTGGACAGTCGGGAGGTTCACGAATTCGTCGATGTCGATATGCATCACCCAATCCGAGCTGCGCACCTCGGCATGGCGCAGGCCGCGCGTGGTGGCGCTGGACTGGATCGTGTGCCCCTCGAGCACGTCCGAATTCTCGATCCGGCTGACGGGGAAACGGCGCGCGATTTCCTCGATCAGCTCGACCGAGCCGTCGTCGCAATCATTGGTGGCGATGACGATGTGATCGAACCCGATCCCGAGGTGATGGGCGATCCACTCCACGAGGAAGATCCCCTCGTTCTTCTGGGTCGCCACGATGGTTGCGCGAGGGGGTGCCATGCCTGCCGGTCCTTGTTGCGGTCACACCTGTATACCCGGAAATTTGTCCGAAATTGGAACAATCCGGGCCCGGACCGCCCGTTCCCGCGGATTGCAGGGACAGGTCTACACGTTCCCGGCGTTCTGCAACACGTGCTTGCGGTAATAGTCGGTGATCTCGGCCTTGCGCGCGACGGCCAGCCGCGCGTGTTCTTCCGGCGATGGCCGCGGCGCGAAGGCGCCATGGACGGCGGGCGGCCTGCGCCGCTTGCGGTCGGGGGCCGGGTCGTGGCCGAAGCGGTTCATGCCATGGGTGCCGGGCAGGCACAGCACGACCAGGAACCAGAGGCGGCCCGCAACCGGGATGACCATGACCGCGACAACTGCGACCAGCGCGCCCTGCCCACCCGAGGCCAGCATGATGAAGACCGCCA
>JAOARA010000299.1 GCA_025211115.1 Roseicyclus sp.
ACTACGCCGTCACCCGCGCCGCCGAGCTGGGGGAACTGGACCGCGTGCAGGCGCTGGCCGCCCGGATCGGCAAGGGCGAGGTCATCACGATCCTTGCCGCAGCCGACGACGACCACCCGCGCAAGGGCTTCGTCACCGACCACCTGACCGCCGATGACCTGAACGCCGGCGATGTCGATGTCTACCTCTGCGGCCCGCCGCCGATGGTCGATGCCGTCCGCGCCCATTTCGGAACGCTGGGCATCGAGCCCGCCAACTTCTTCTACGAGAAGTTCAACCCGACCGAAGCCGAGGCGGCGGCCGCATGACCCGCTTCGCCGACAAGGTCATGGTCGTGACCGGTGCCGCCCAAGGCATCGGCCGCCGCGTCGCCGAACGCGCCGCCTCCGAAGGGGCGCGCGTGCTGGTCGTCGACCGCTCCGAGCACCGCGAGGACGTGGTCGCGGCGATCCGGGCCGAGGGGGGCGTGGCCGAGGCCTTAGCAGCCGACCTGGAAACATGGGAGGGCTGCAAAGCGGCCATGGCCGAGGCTGTCCGCCATTGGGGCAGGATCGACATCCTGGTCAACAACGTGGGCGGCACGATCTGGGCCAAGCCCTATGAGCATTACGAGCCGCTGCAGATCGAGGCCGAGGTGCGCCGGTCGCTCTTCCCGACGCTGTTCTGCTGCCGGGCGGCGCTTGACCACATGTTGCCACAGGCTGCCGGCGTGATCGTCAATGTCTCGTCCATCGCCACCCGTGGCCTGAACCGCGTTCCCTATGCGGCGGCCAAGGGCGGCGTAAACGCCATTACCGCGTCGCTCGCCTGGGAAGTGGCCGAACGCGGCATCCGCGTGGTGGCCACCGCGCCGGGCGGAACCGAAGCGCCCCCGCGCGTCACGCCGCGCAACCCCAACGCGGCCGAGGAACAGCCCGAGGATTGGTATCGCACCATCGTCGACCAGACGATCCAGTCCTCGCTGATGAAACGTTACGGAACGCTCGACGAGCAGGCAGGCCCGATCCTGTTCCTGGCGTCGGACGATGCCTCCTACATCACCGGCGTCACGCTGCCGGTCGGCGGGGGCGATCTCGGATAGGCCCGGAGGAGGGGCCGACCACAACTTTCAACCGGAGGAACCACCACAATGAAACGCGCAACCCTGGCGACCCTCGCGGCCGCCACCACCCTCGCTTTGCCTGCCGCTGCCGACACGGTCGATATCGGCGTGCTTCTGCCCTTCTCGGGCGTCTATGCCGCGCTCGGCAACGAGATCGAGGCGGGCTTTGCCCTTGGCCTCGAGACCTATGGCAATGACCTCGATGTCGAGATCATCCTCCACCGCGAGGATACCGAGGTGACGCCCGCCACCGGCCTTGCCCGCACCCGCAAGCTGATCCTGCAGGATGACGTCGATGCCATCGTCGGCGTCGTCTCCGCGGGCGTTCTGGGTGCCGTGCGCGACATGGTTGATGGCGCGGGCGTGCCGCTGATCGTCGCCAATGCGGGCAATGACGCCGCCACCGGCGCGGATTGCAGCCCGTGGATCACCCGCGTGTCCTTCTCCAACAGCCAGGTCAACCGCCCGATGGGCCGCTGGATGGCCGATCAGGGGATCGAAACGGTCTACACGCTCGCCCCCGACTACGCCGCGGGCCGCCAGATGATCGAGGGTTTTACCGGCGCCTTCACCGAGGCCGGTGGCACCATCATCGGCAGCGACTACACGCCCTTCCAGCAGACGCAGGATTTCGGCCCCTATATCGCACAGGCGCAGGCCTCCGGCGCGGATGCGCTGTTCGTCTTCTATGCCGGCGGCGAGGCGATCTCCTTCGTCAATCAATACGCAAGCTTCGGCGCGGCCGAGGATCTGCCGCTCTACGGCTCCGGCTTCCTGACCTCGCAGCTCTACGTCGATGCGCAGGGCGCGTCAGCGGAGGGCGTCGTCACGGCGCTCCACTACGTGCCGACGATCGACAACCCGGAGAACGCAAGCTTCGTCGCGGCTTTCCGCGATGCCACGGGCCGGACGCCGTCGGAATACGCGGTGCAGGGCTATGACGCGGCCCGCGCGCTGATCGAGGCGCTGGAAACCGGCGCGCGCGACCGCGAAAGCCTTGGCGCCGCGCTGCGCCAGGTCAGCTTCGACGGACCGCGCGGCGCGCTCTCGATCGACCCGGCCACCAACAACGTGGTCCAGCCGATCTACGTCTACGAGACGGTTCCGGGTGCCAACGGCATGACCCAGACCGTGCTGGCGCAACTGCCCGCCGAGGCGGACCCGGTGAACGGCTGCCTGATGCCGTCCTTGCCCACCAACTGAGGACCAAGGGCCGCCCGCATCCCTGCCGGGCGGCCCTTTTCACATTCGCAACGCGAGGCGAACCAATGCCCCAAGACCTGTCGTTCTGGACCTTGCAGACGCTGAACGCGTTGCAACTGTCCATGCTGCTCTTCCTGCTCTCCATCGGCCTGACCGTCATCTTCGGGCTGATGCATTTCGTGAACCTCGCCCATGGCGCGCTCTACGCGCTGGGGGCCTATATCGCGGCCTCCATCGCGGGCACCGCGGGGTTCTGGGTGGCGATCCTTGCCGCGCCCATCGGCGTCGCGCTGGTCGGTGTCGTGCTTTACGGCGGGCTGATACAGCGGATGCGCAAATCGGGGCCGATGGCGCAGGTTCTCGTGACCTTCGGCCTGATCTTCGCGTTGCTCGATCTCACCCGCATCCTCTGGGGCGATCTTGCGCTGGCCATGGCCACGCCTGCCGCGCTGTCGGGGCAAGTCGAGCTGCTGGGCGTGTCCTACCCCGCCTATCGCCTCTTCATCATCCTGTTGGGGGCGGCGATCTTCGGCGCGCTGGCGCTTGTTCTGGCGCGCACCCAGATCGGCGCGATGATCCGCGCGGGCGTCGACAATGACGCGATGGCGGCCTGCCTCGGCATCAACGTGGAACGGCTGTTCTTCGTGGTCTTCTGCGTCGGCTGCGCGCTGGCGGGGCTGGCGGGCGCGGTCGCGGCACCGCTCTTGAGCGTCACGCCGGGCATGGGTCTTCAGATCCTGATCCCCACGCTGATCGTCATCGTGATCGGCGGGCTTGGCTCGCTGAAAGGGGCCATCGCGGGCTCGCTGATCTACGGCTTCGTGCAGACCTTCGGCGCGGTGCTCGCCCCGCAGCTTGCCTCGGTCCTTATCTACGCCCTTCTGGCGGCGGTCCTCGTGATCAAGCCGGTGGGCCTCTTTCCCGCGAAAGGATAACGCAAATGTTCCGTCACACCCCCCTTCGCTATGCGGTGCTTGCGATCCTCGCCATTGCAGCCCTGATGCAGGCCTTCACCGCCGGATATTTCGGCCTCGAGATCCTGATCGAAATCCTGATCCTCTGCCTGCTCGTCCTTGCGCTCGACCTGGTCGCGGGCTTTGGCGGCATGGTTTCGCTCTGCCACGGCGCGCTCATGGGCGTCGGCGCCTATGCCTTCGTCGCGCTGAACGTGCTGGCGGGCCTCGACCCCTTGCTCGCCGCGCTCGGGGCCGTGGCGATCACCACCGCCGCCGCCTGGATCATCGGCGCGATCTGCGCCCGCAGCCATGGCATCTACTTCATCATGGCGACGCTGGCCTTCGGGCAGATGGCCTATTCCTACGTCTTCGAGTCGCCGCTCTTCGGGGGCGATGACGGGATGGGCGGGATCGACCGCTTCGACCTGAGCGCCATCGGCCTCGACCTGAACGACAGCCGCACCTTCGCGCTGTTCTGCCTCGCCGTGCTGGCCGCCGCCTATCTTTTCGCCACCGCCATCCTGCGCTCGGGCCTTGGCCGCTCGCTTGCGGGCGTCATGCACAACGAGAAGCGGATGAAGGCGCTGGGCCTGAACACCTGGCGGATCAAGGCCGATGTCTTCGGCCTGTCGGGCATCATCGCGGGCGTCGCGGGGGTGCTGGCCGCCCAGCACATCATGTTCATCTCGCCCGGCCTGATGACCTGGACCGTCTCGGGCGAGGCGCTGGTCGTCGTGATCCTCGGGGGCTTGGGCACGCTGGTCGGCCCGCTGGTCGGCGCCGCGGCCTTCGTCGTGATGAAGCACGAGCTGGGCGAGGTCACGACCTATTGGCACCTCGTCGTCGGCGTCATCCTGATCGCCGTTGTGATGAGCCGCGCCAACGGCATCTTCGGCTGGGTCGAGGCGCGCTGGGGCGCGGCCATCGAACGCCGCCTGACAGACGCCACCCGCAGCCCCGCACAAAAGGAGGTCTCGACCGATGCTTGAGACGCGCAACCTCACCAAGAGCTTCGGCGCGGTGCATGTCACGCGCTCGGTCTCGCTCAAGCTCGAACGCGGCGAACGCCGGGTGATCCTTGGCCCCAACGGGGCGGGCAAGACCACGCTCTTCAACCTGCTGGTCGGCGAGCTGACGCCGGACGGCGGCAGCGTGCATCTGGCGGGCGAGGATGTGACGGCGCTTTCGGTGCCGCGCCGCGCGCGCCGGGGGCTGTCGCGGAGCTACCAGAAGAACACACTCTTCGACGGGCTGACGGTCGAGGAGAACCTCGGCCTCGCCGCCGCCGTGCCCACGGGCCACGCCACGCGGCTCTGGTCCGACAGCCTGCGCCAGCCCGAGATCCGGGACACGGTGGCCGAAGTGGCGGAACAGGTGAACCTGATGCCCCACCTGCATGCGAAGGTGTCCGAGATCAGCTACGGCGTCCGCCGCCAGCTCGAGGTCGGCGTGGCGCTGGCGACCCGTCCGCTTGTCCTGCTGATGGACGAGCCGACAAGCGGCGTGGGGCCGGAGATGTCCAAGGGGTTCCACGACCTTCTGAACAACCTGCCGCGCGATCTGACGCTTCTGATCATCGAGCACGACATGGACCTTGCCTTTGCAGTGGCCGACACGATCACCGTCCTGAATTACGGCGAGGTCGTTTTCGACGGCCTGCCCGAGGAGGCACGCGGATCGACGCTGCTCAAGGACATCTATCTCGGGAGTTGGGAAGATGCTTGATCTGGATGCCGTCTCGTCGGGCTACGGCGAAACGCAGGTGCTGCACGGCTTGAGCCTTCGCGCGGAACAGGGCCGGGTTCTTGCTATCCTCGGGCGCAATGGTGCGGGGAAATCGACGACGCTCAAGACCATCATGGGGTTGTTGCCGACCAAGGGGGGCGAGATCACCTTCGAGGGGCAGGCGATGCCCGCGCGCCCCTTCGACGTGGCGAAATCGGGCATCGCCTATGTGCCCGAGACGCGGGATATCTTCCCCTCGCTCACCGTGCGCGAGAACCTCGAGATCGCCGCCGCGCGCTTCGGGGGCAAGGGAGCGGAGTGGACGATCAACCGCGTGGTCGACCTGTTCCCCCGTCTGGGCGAGCGCATGAAGAACGGCGGGGCGGAGCTGTCGGGCGGCGAGCAGCAGATGCTGGCCATCGCGCGGGGCCTTCTGATGAACCCGCGGCTTCTGATCCTCGACGAGCCGACCGAGGGGCTTGCGCCCATCATCGTCAAGCTGATCCACGACAAGCTGATGGAGCTGAAGCGCGAGGGCCTGTCGATGGTGCTGGTGGAACAGAATTTCGGCTTCGCCACCTCGCTGGCCGATGACGTGGCCGTAGTCAGCAAGGGCCAGGTCGTCTGGACGGGCAGCCCGACCGAGATACGCGCCGACGAAGAGGTGCAGCAGCGTTGGCTCGGCGTCTGAGACATGGCGGGCGGCCCACGCGGCCGCCCGTCACAAGATCTTGCGCGCGACCTTCTGCGCGAGCTTCACGAAATTCTGCACATGCACGCCCTGTTCGTCCAAGCGGTAGTTCACCGACAGGGTCGTGCGCGCGATCTCGGGCTCGATCTTGAGGAATTTCATCCCCTTGCGCGGCGCGTTCGAGACCGACTCGGGCACGATGCAGACCCCTTCGCCCACCGACACGAGGCTGAGGGCTGTCTGCAGGTCCATGCACCAGACCCGCATCGGCACTGTGAACCCCGCCGCCTCGCAGGCGTCCAGCACGAAATCGGCGTAGCTGGGGCGCGGATATTCCGGGTAGAGGATCAGGCTGTGGGTTTGCAGCCGCTCCAGCCTTGCCACCGTGCGCCCGCCGGTATCGACTACGTCGGGCAGCGCCAGGATCAGCTTTTCCTCCAACAATTCGCGCGTGACGAATTCGGCATCCTGCAACGCGGGCCGCGCAAAGGCCACGTCCAGCTCGCGCGAGACCAGCGCACGGTGCAGCTGCGCATTGTTCATCGGGATCAGCGACAGGTTCACCTCGGGGTAATTCGCGCGGAAGGACCGGATGATGTTGGGCAGGATGCCGAAGGTGGCGGAGCCGACGAACCCGATCCTCAGCCGCCCCTCGGCCCCCTGGCCCAGCCTGCGCACCTCGAGCCGCGTATCTTCCATCTGAGCAAGGATCGAGGTGCCCCGCTCCAACAGACGCTCGCCCGCCTGGGTCAGCGTGATTGCGCTGCGGCCCCGGTTGAACAGGATCGCGCCCAGTTCCTCTTCCAGCTGCTTGATCTGGCGACTGAGCGGGGGCTGCGCCATGTCCAGCCGCTCGGCCGCGCGGCCGAAATGCAGCTCTTCGGCCACGGCGATGAAATAGGTCAGTTGGCGGAAATTCATCGGTTGACCTCCCTTGGCCCGATTGGTCTCAGGCTACACCAGCCCACGAAAAAAGCCCCCGGAAATCCGGGGGCCAGGTTCAGGGAGAAGTCCGCGATCACTCGGCCGCGACGGCCTGCTCTGCGGCAGCCGCCTTCAGCACGAAGTCGAAGGTGAAATGCAGGTCCGTGCCCAGCTCCTTGGCGGCGGGGTGGAACTTGCCGATCAGGCTTTCCTTGACGGCGAAGACGCTGTCTTCTTCAAGCCATGCGCTGTCGGAATCGTAGATCTGGCTGATCAGCGGGCGGTAGCCTTCGCGCGACAGGATGAAATGCACGTGGCCGGGCCGGTTCGGGTGGTGCCCCATGAAGCGCAGCAGCTCGCCCGCGGTCTCATCGTCCGGGATCGGATAGGGCACGGGGCGCACGGCGACAAAGGCGTAATGGCCGTTCTCGTCGGTCTCGAAGCGGCCGCGCAGGTTGTATTCCGGCTGGTCGGGGTCGAGGTTCTCGTAGATGCCGTTCGGCGCGTCTTCCCAGACATCCATGGTGACACCGGCGATGCCGTTGCCCGCCTCGTCGCGGACATAGCCCTCGAACCAGACGGTTTCCTCGTTGTCGTAATGCTTCTGGATGGTCGAAGCGCCCTTGGGCAGAACCGGCGGGTTCTCGCGGTAGAAGGGCCCGAGAACGGTCGACTCGCTTTCGCCACCTTCGACCGGGTTGGTCATCATGTCGACCAGCACCTCGATGCCAAGGATATCGCCCAGCAGGATGAACTCCTGCCGGTTGTCGTTGCACAGCTTGCCCGCGCGGGCGAGGTAATCGCAAGCCGCGAGGAACTCGTGATGCTGCAGCTTCACGTCCTTCACGAAGCCATGCAGGTGGCGGATCAGGGCGGTCGCGATCTCGCGCTCGCGCTGGGTGATCTCGCCGTGCTTGCCGAGGCTCGCGATCACGACGTCGGTGATGTTCTGTTCGTTGACGATGCCCATGGCTTAAATCTCCTCCTGGCATGGATGCGTCCGGTGACGAAAGGCCCGAAGACCCCCGTTGCCTGACATCCTGCGCCCGATGCCGCCCCTCTTCCCATGCCCGCCACGGTATCGGGTGATACCGTATCATGTCAAGATGGTCTTATTGTGAGAGTGAAAGACCTCGCTTTGCTTGGGTATCGCCCCATACCGCGGGCGGCATGGCCGCATCCCGTCGCCCCGTGGCAGCAGGACCGGGAGAATTCGCAAGGACGGAGGCCAGAATGCTCGCGACCTTCCAGGGGGTTCAGGACCGCCTGAACGCCACGCCCCACCTGATCCGCCTCGGGCGGCTGTTTTCGGAAACCGTGCTGATCGAGATCGATGGGCAGGAGGTCTACCTGACCTTCGACCGCGGCCGCCTTGCCGAGGTGACCGAGGGGCCCAGCCGCAAGACGCCCTGGCGTTTCGCGCTGCGCACTGATGCCGAGGCGCTGGCCGAGTTCTGGCAGGCGCGGCCCCGGCCCGGCTTCCACGACATCTTCGGGCTGGTGAAGATCGGCCGCGGGCGGATCGACGGCGATATCCTTTGCCTCGTCAAGAATCTGCGGTTCTTCAAGGAACTCATGGCGCTTCCCCGCGCCGGGCAGGAGGGTGTGGCATGACCTTCGAACCGATCATAGGCCGTTACCTGACCGTTTCGGTCGCCGGCGTCCCGCGCCGCATCTATGTCGAGGAAGCGGGCGCGGGCCGCCCCGTCATCTGCCTGCACACCGCGGGGGCGGACACGCGGCAATGGCGGCACCTGATGAACGACGCCGCCGTGACCGAGGGCAATCGCCTGATCGCCTTCGACATGCCGTGGCACGGCAAGTCCCTCCCGCCCGAGGGCTGGGAAAGCCAGGAATACCTGCTCACCACCGAGGCCTATGTCGAGACGGTTCTCGCCGTGGTCAACGGCATGGGTCTCGACCGCCCGGTGCTGGCGGGCTGTTCCATGGGCGGGCGCATCGCGCTGCAGCTGGCAGCCCTGCACCCCGACCGTTTCTCGGGCTTCATCGCCATCGAGGCCTCGGATTTCCAGCCCGCCTGGTATGACATCGACTGGTTCCACCGCCCCGACGCCCAGGGCGGCGAAATGGGCGCGGCGCTGGTCTCGGCCAATATCTCGCCCCATGCGCCGCCCGTTGAACGCTGGAACACGCTGTGGATGTTCATGCAAAGCGGCCCCGGCGTCTTCCGCGGCGATCTGAGCTTCTACACCAGGGACGACAGCCTGATTGCCCGGCTGGGCCGGATCGACACGGGCAAGACGCCCGTTCACCTGCTCGTCGGGGCCTATGACCTGACCTGCACGCCCGAGGACGCGCGCCGCACCGCCGAGGCGATCCCGGGCGCGACGCTCGCCGTAATGGAGGAGCTCGGCCATTTCCCGATGAGCGAACACCCCGAGGGGTTCCGCCCCTTCTTCCTCGACGCTCTGGCGCGGATGCCGCAGCCCCGCGCCGAAGCCGCCTGAGAGGCACAGCCCCATGACCGTCCCCTGCATCATCTGCGTCGCCATCACCGGCTCCCTGCCCACCAAGGCAAACAACCCCGCCGTGCCGATCACCGTGTCGGAACAGGTGGAAAGCACCCACGAGGCCTTCGAGGCCGGGGCGAGCATCGTCCATGCGCATGTGCGCAACGACGATCAGACCCCTTCGAGCGATCCCGAGAAATTCGCCCGTATCAAGGAGGGCCTGGAGAAACACTGCCCTGGCATTATCATCCAGTTCTCGACCGGCGGGCGCTCCGGCGCCGGGCAGGCGCGCGGTGTGATGCTACCACTCCGCCCCGACATGGCGTCCCTGTCGGTGGGGTCCAACAACTTCCCCACCCGCGTCTATGAGAACCCGCCCGACCTCGTGGACTGGCTCGCCGCCGAGATGCTGGCCCATGACATCAAGCCCGAGATCGAGGCCTTCGACCTGAGCCATATCCTCAAGGCGAAGGAGATGTCGGAGAAGGGGCAGTTGGCCGGCACGCCCTACGTGCAATTCGTCATGGGCGTGAAGAACGCCATGCCCGTCGACCGCGATGTCTTCGACTATTACATCCGCACGGTTCACCGCCTGTTCGGCCCGGACGCGCCGTGGTGTGCGGCGGGCATCGGCCAGCACCAGCTGACCCTCAACGAATGGGCCATCGCCGCGGGCGGCCATGTGCGCACGGGGCTGGAAGACAACGTCCGGCTCGACCGCGACCGCCTCGCGCCGTCCAATGCTGCGCTTGTCCGCCGCGCGGTGGAGATCTGCGAGAAACACGCCCGCCCCGTCGCAACATGGCAAGAGGCGCGCGCGATCCTCGGGCTGCGGATGCCCGCCGAGGCGGAGGTCGCGGCATGAAAAAGCTCTACGGTTCGGCCGCCGAGGCGCTGGACGGGGTTCTGTTCGACGGCATGCTGATCGCATCAGGGGGCTTCGGCCTGTGTGGTATCCCCGAGCTGCTGATCGATGGCCTTGTCGAAAGCGGTGTGAAAGACCTGACCGTCGCGTCGAACAACGCAGGGATCGACGATTTCGGCCTCGGCAAGCTGTTGGCGACCCGGCAGGTGAAGAAGATGATGTCCTCCTACGTCGGCGAGAACGCCGAATTCATGCGCCAGTACCTTTCGGGAGAACTGGAGCTGGAGATCAACCCGCAAGGCACGCTGGCCGAGCGGATGCGCGCGGGCGGCGCGGGCATTCCGGGCTTTTACACCAAGACCGGCGTCGGCACAGTCATTGCCGAGGGCAAGGAGGTGAAGGTCTTCGACGAGCAGGAGTACATCCTCGAGCGCGGCATCTTCGCGGACCTCTCCATCGTCAAGGCGTGGAAGGCCGACGAGACGGGGAACGCGATCTTCCGCAAGACCGCGCGCAACTTCAATCCGCCCGCCGCCATGTGCGGCAAACTCTGCATCATGGAGGTGGAGGAGATCGTGCCGACAGGCTCGCTCGACCCCGACGCGATCCACCTGCCGGGCATCTATGTCCACCGCCTGATCCAGGGCG
>JAOARA010000300.1 GCA_025211115.1 Roseicyclus sp.
CGGCCGGACGATCCGCGGCTCTACGTCTCGGCCGCCGATGTGCTGGGCGATGACCCCGGCCGGCTCAGGCCCCGGATCGAGGGGCAGATCGTGCTGGTCGGCACTTCGGCGGCGGGCCTGTTCGATCTGCGCACCAGCGCCCTGGGCGAGGTGGTGCCGGGCGTGTCGATCCACGCCCAGATCGTCGAACAGATCCTGACCGACGACTATCTCGTGCGCAACGACGTGATCGCAGGGCTTGAGATCGGGACGCTTGTGATCCTCGGGCTCATGACCACGGTCATGCTGGCGCGGACCCGGCCGATCCTTGCGCTGGCGGGCGGCGGGCTGGCCGCGCTCGGCACGCTGGCCGCCAGCTGGTTCGCCTTCCGCGAGGCGGGGCTTCTGGTCGACGCGAGTTTCCCGGTGATCGGCGGCGCGGTGAATTTCGCGCTGCTGGTGGCCTGGCGCTTCGTCTTCACCGACCGCGACAAGCGCCGCCTGCGCGCGTCCTTCGCGCAGTATCTCGCCCCCTCGGTGCTGTCGGAGATGGAGCGCAGCGACTACAACATCGCCCTCGGCGGCGAGCTGCGCGAGGTCACGGTCCTGTTCTCGGACATCCGCGACTTCACCGTCCTGAGCCGCGAGACGCCGGTCGAACGGCTCGTGCCGCTGCTCAACGGTCTGTTCACCGATCTGTCGGCCGAGATCCTGCGCGAAGAGGGCACGATCGACAAGTTCATCGGCGACAGCGTCATGGCCTTCTGGAACGCGCCCCTGCCGGTCGAGAACCACGCGATGCGCGCGGCGATGGCCGCGCTTGCCATGCGGCGCGCGCTTGCCGCGTTCAACGCGCGCTCCGGCGCTGCGCCGATCCGCATCGGCGTCGGGCTGCATGCCGGACCGGCCTCGGTCGGGAATTTCGGATCGGAACAGAGGTTCAGCTATTCGGCGATCGGGGACACGGTGAACCTCGCGGCGCGGATCGAAGGCAGCGCGAAACACGTCGGCGCCGATCTGCTCGCCTCCGAGGCGGTGCGGGCCGCGGCACCCGGCCTCGCATGGCTCGAGGCGGGGGCGCTCGCCCTCAAGGGCGTGGGCGGGCGCACGCCGGTCCATGTGCTTGTCGGCGACGAAGGGGTGGCACGCTCCGACACCTTCCTCCACCTGCAGGAGGCCCACGGCGCCCTTCTGCGGGCGCTGCGCGACCCCGCCGCCGACCCCGCCGCGCAGCTGCACAGCTGCACCACGCTGGCCGCCCGGATCGACGCGCCGCTCGCGCAGGTCTACGCGCGCCTGCCCGCGCGCCGCGACGATCTGCTGCCCGACGCGGCGGAGGCATGATCCCCCCGCCGCAGGAAAACTATGTGCAGACAACACTTTTGATTATTGTTATCATCTAAAGTCAGGGCCATTGGCGCATCGCCGTTCGACGGTCCCGGCCAGGTTTTCCGGCGCGCGCAGTCCGCATCCCGCGGTGCCCGGCATGGCCGCATCGCAATCGCCCCGGTCTGGAAAGAGGCGCAGATGAGACAGATTTTTCTTTACGCAATTTCGACATGCCTGATCGGCCTGTTCTGGCCGGGCCCGGTCGCCGCCGCCCCCATTGCCACCGCGGTCGAGGTGGACGGCAGCGCCCAGGTCAGTTTCGGCGGCAACCGGAGCCGACTGTCGACCGGCGCCCGGATCGAGGAAGGCAGCGTGATCGAGACCGCCGACGGCGGCCTCGTGCAGCTGACCTTCGATGATGGAACCAACATGGTGGTCGGTCCGCGCTCGCGGCTCGAGATCACCTCGGTCCTGATCGGCGGCGGCAACCGCGCCAGCCGCTTTGCCGTGAACGCCGTCGCGGGCGGCTTTCGCTTCCTGTCGGGCGGCAGCGATCCCGATGCCTACGACATCACGACCCCCACGGCGACGCTGGGCATCCGCGGCACCGCCTTCGACATCGCGGTCGCGGGCCGCGACACGGCGCTGGCGCTGTTTGCCGGCGAAGTCGAGATGTGCGCGCGCAACCAGCGGTGTTTCATCGTGCGCGGTGCATGCGCGGTGGCGCGGACCGCGGGCCAGAACCGGATCCGCGGCGTCACGGGCCGCGATGCGGCCGAGCTGATCGCGGGGGCCTTCCCCCTTATCGGCCGCCAGAGGCCATTGCGCCCCGAGTTCCGCGGGCAGGACGGCAGCTGCAACCGCTACCGCGGCCTCGAGGACGAGGCCTCGGCGCCCCCGCAGCGGGTGCCGGAGCGCAGCGATCCCGACCCCGATCCCGAGCCGCCCAGCAGCAGCGCGGGGCGCAGCGGCGCGTCGGCCAGCGCGGTCAGCCCGGAGACCGGCGGCTCCAGCTCGGCCACGACCGGCACCGGCGGCGCAGGGGCCAGCGCCTTCATGCCCTAGGCAGGGGAAAGCGGCCGCACGCGGCCCCGGTCTTGCCACGCGTCGGTCGCTTTTGTCGCAGCGATACGGATTGCGCGCGGGGCTGCGGCACGGGAACGTGCCCGCGCAAGGCGGTCGCGTGACCGGGGCCGCCGCCACGCATGACGGCCGACACATGCCAGCGGCGCACCCGCGCCCCCGACGACCGCCCGGCCACCGCTGCCCACCGAGTAGATGTCCAGATGAGTATGACCGCCCGTTTCCTGATCCTCGCCGCCCGGCAGGTGAAGCATTTGCTTGCGGAATAGGTGTTTCAGAGCGCGTGGATGGTGCGCAACAAGGGCCGCTACGCGCATCCCGGCGGCCTTGCCCATTCCGGGCTGCACAGCGCGCTGACGGTGCTGGTCCTGCGCTTCACGCCGCTCGGGCTGGGCGCGGTCCTGCTGATCGCCGCGGGCGAGTTCGTGATCCATTAC
>JAOARA010000301.1 GCA_025211115.1 Roseicyclus sp.
GCGCGAGGACACCGCCCGCGGCCTGTTGCAACTGGCCGTCATCGGCGGGCTGCAGCCCAATGCGACGATCACCGACACGCTGGTCGCCTACCAGGGCGAGACGCGGGATTTCAGCCTGCTCACGCTGACCGAGGCGGATCTGCCCGCGGGCCTTCCCGCGCCGACGCCGGCCGACCTGCAGGCGCAATACGACGAGACGCCCGAACGCTTCACCCGCCCCGAGGCGCGGCGCATCACCTATGCCTGGATCACGCCGACCCTGCTGATCGACAGCGTGCCGGTGGACGAAGAGGCGCTGCGCGCCCTCTACGAGGACCGTGCCGAGCTTTACCGCCAGCCCGAGCGGCGGCTGCTCGAGCAGTTGACATTCTTCGAGGAGGCCGACGCGCAGGCCGCCTATGACGCCATCCTCGCCGGTGAGACGACATTCGACGCGCTGGTCGAAGAGCGCGAGCTGACGCTCGACGACATCGACCTGGGCGAGGTTGCGCGCGACGATCTTCCGGCGGCCACCGCCGAGGCGATCTTCGCCGACACCGAGAGCGAGATCATCGGCCCGCTCGACAGCACCTTCGGCGGGGCCGCGCTGTTCCGCGTGAACGCGGTGCTGGACGCCTCCGAAGTGCCCTTCGACGAGGCCCGCGAGGAACTGCGCGCCGAACTGGCCGCCGAGGCCGCGCGCCGCACCATCGACGACCTGCGCAACCCGGTCGACGACCTTCTGGCCAGCGGCGCGACGCTGGAGGAGCTGGCCGCCGACACCGAGATGGTGCTGGGCCAGATCGACTACACCCCCACCTCCGAGGACGGGATCGCGGGCTATGACGCGTTCCGCGAGGCCGCGCTCGCCGTCGAGGAGGGGGATTTCCCCGAGCTGCTGGAGCTGAGCGACGGCGGGCTGTTCGCCCTGCGCCTCGACGAGACGGTGCCCCCTGCCCTGCCGCCGCTGGCCGAGATCGAGGACGAGGTCGCGGAGGCCTGGCGCGAAGACGCGCTGCGCGCCCAGCTTGCCGCCCGCGGCGAGGCGCTGGTGGGCCAGCTGGCCACCGGGGCCACGCTGGAGGATCTCGGTCGCGTCGACCAAGAGCAGCAGGTGCGGCGGCAGGATTTCATCCCCGACGCGCCGCCCACGCTGGTGGCACAGGTCTTCCGCCTGTCCGCGCCCGGCGACACGGTGCTGGTGCCCGGTGCCGACCGCGCCTTCATCGCGCGGCTCGACCGGATCAACCCCGCCGCCCGCGACGATCCCGGCACGGCGATCCTGACCCAGATCATGAGCCAGTCGGTCGGGCAATCCATGGCGCAGGACATCTTCGAGGCCTATGGCCGCGCCGTGCAGGCCGAGGCGGGGATCAGCCTGAACCAGTCGATGATCAACGCCGTTCATTCGCAGTTCCCCTGATGGCCCAGCTTTCCGATTTCGACGCCTTCGAGGCCGGCTGGACCGCCGGAAAGAACCAGCTGGTCTATGCACGGCTGGCCGCCGATCTCGACACGCCCGTGTCGGTGATGATGAAGCTGACGGATGCGGGGCGGGACAGTTTCATCCTCGAATCCGTCACCGGCGGCGAGGTGCGCGGGCGCTACTCGATCATCGGCTGCAAGCCGGACCTCATCTGGGACTGCCGCGGAGAGGCGAGCCGCCTGAACCGCAGCGCGCGTTACGACCGAGAGGCGTTCGAGCCCTGCACCGCCCCGCCCCTGCAGGCGATCCGCGACCTGCTGGCGGAATCGGCCATCGACATGCCCGACGACCTGCCCGCCGCCGCGGCGGGGCTGTTCGGTTATCTCGGCTATGACATGATCCGGCTGGTGGAACACCTGCCGAACGTGAACCCCGACCCGCTCGGCCTGCCCGACGCGGTGTTGATGCGGCCCTCGGTCATCGCGGTGCTGGACGGGGTCAAGGGCGAGGTCACCGTGGTCTCGCCTGCCTGGGTCTCTTCGGGCCTCTCGGCGCGGGCCGCTTACGCGCAGGCCGCCGAACGCGTCTCGGACGCGCTGCGCGATCTCGAGCGCGCGCCGGCCACCGCCAGCCGCGAGATGGGCGAGGCCCATGCCGTGCCCGATCCGGTCTCGAATTTCGCGCATGCCGACTATCTCGCCGCGGTCGAGAAGGCCAAGGACTACATCCGCGCGGGCGACATATTCCAGGTCGTGCCCTCGCAACGCTGGACGCAGGCGTTTCCCGAACCGCCCTTCGCGCTCTACCGCGCGCTCCGGCGGACGAACCCCTCGCCCTTCATGTTCTTCTTCAACTTCGGCCCCTTCCAGGTGGTCGGCGCCTCGCCCGAGATCCTCGTGCGGGTCTTCGGCGGCGAGGTCACGATCCGCCCCATCGCGGGCACCCGCCCCCGCGGCGCCACCCCCGAGGAGGACCGCGCGCTCGAGGCCGATCTGCTGGCCGACCAGAAGGAACTGGCCGAGCACCTGATGCTCCTGGACCTCGGCCGCAACGACGTGGGCCGGGTGGCGAAGATCGGCACGGTCAGACCGACCGAGGAATTCATCGTCGAGCGGTACAGCCACGTGATGCATATCGTGTCGAACGTGGTGGGCGAGCTGCGCGAGGGCGAGGATGCGCTGTCGGCGCTCTTGGCGGGCCTGCCCGCGGGCACCGTCTCGGGCGCGCCCAAGGTCCGCGCGATGGAGATCATCGACGAGCTGGAGCCGGA
>JAOARA010000302.1 GCA_025211115.1 Roseicyclus sp.
GCCCGCGCGGGGGCGCGCTCCGGGCACGGCGCGCGGGGGGGCGGGGCCCATGCCGCAACGAAAAAGGCCCCGCCGATGGGGCGGGGCCTTTCCGATGGTCCGGTTGGACGGATCAGTCGTCGGTCTTGCTCAGAGCGGCGCCGAGGATATCGCCCAGCGATGCACCCGAGTCGGACGAGCCGAACTGTTCCACGGCCTCTTTCTCTTCGGCGATCTCGCGCGCCTTGATCGACAGGCCGAGGCGGCGGGTCTTGGCATCCACGTTGGTGACGCGGACATCGACCTTGTCGCCCTTCTGGAAGCGCTCGGGGCGCTGCTCGGCCCGGTCACGCGACAGGTCGGAGCGGCGGATGAAGGACTTCATGCCCTCGTAATCCACCTCGATGCCGCCGTCTTCGATCGCCGTCACTTCGACGGTGATGATCGAACCGCGCTTCACACCGCCGATCGCTTCGGCGAAGGGGTCGCCTTCGACCGCCTTGATCGAGAGCGAGATCCGCTCCTTGTCGGTGTCGACCTCGGTGACGACGGCCTTGACCACGTCACCCTTGCGATACTCGCCGATCACGTCTTCGCCACGACCTTCCCAGGTCAGGTCCGACAGGTGAACCATGCCGTCGATGTCGCCCGGAAGGCCGATGAACAGACCGAACTCGGTGATGTTCTTGACCTCGCCCTCGACCTGCGTGCCGACGGGGTGGGTTTCCTCGAAAACCTCCCACGGGTTGCGCATGGTCTGCTTGAGGCCCAGCGACACGCGACGCTTGGCGGTGTCGATCTCGAGCACCATGACCTCGACCTCTTGCGAGGTGGAGACGATCTTGCCGGGATGGACGTTCTTCTTGGTCCAGGACATCTCCGACACGTGAACCAGGCCCTCGACGCCCGGCTCCAGCTCCACGAAGGCGCCGTAGTCGGTGATGTTGGTGACGCGGCCGGTGTGGGTCGATTCCAGCGGGTAGCGCGCCTCGACGGCATCCCACGGATCGTCCTGCAGCTGCTTCATGCCGAGGCTGATGCGGTGCGTGTCCTTGTTGACCTTGATGACCTGCACCTTGACGGTCTCGCCGATCGACAGGATCTCGGACGGGTGGTTGACACGACGCCATGCCATGTCGGGGACGTGCAGCAGGCCGTCCACACCGCCGAGGTCGACGAAGGCGCCGTATTCGGTGATGTTCTTGACCACGCCGTCCACGACGTCGCCCTCGTTCAGCTTGCCGATGACCTCGGCGCGCTGCTCGGCGCGGGACTCTTCGAGGATCGCACGACGCGACACCACGATGTTGCCGCGGCGGCGGTCCATCTTGAGGATCTGGAAGGGCTGCTTGAGACCCATCAGCGGGCCCGCGTCACGCACGGGGCGCACATCGACCTGGCTGCCGGGCAGGAAGGCCACGGCACCGCCCAGATCGACGGTGAAGCCGCCCTTGACGCGGCCGAAGATCGCGCCGTCGACGCGCTCTTCCGCGGCATAGGCCTTCTCGAGGCGATCCCAGGCGGCCTCGCGGCGTGCCATCTCGCGGCTGATCACGGCTTCGCCGCGGGCGTTCTCGACGTTGCGCAGGTAGACCTCGACCTCGTCGCCGACGGCGATCTCGGGGGCCTCACCGGGATTTGCGAATTCCTTGAGATCGATGCGGCCTTCCATCTTGTAGCCGACATCGATGATGGCCTGGCCCGCCTCGATGGCGATGACCTTGCCCTTGACGACGCTGCCCTCGTCGGGCGTGTCGATTTCGAAGCTTTCGTTCAGGAGGGCTTCGAACTCCTCCATGGTTGCTTTGGCGCACATATGCGTATCGGTTCCTTTATCTGCCCTGCCCCTTCGCCGGGCGACGGTGCGGGCGTTCGATTTTTCCGGCCGTGCGGTTGTCTCCGCCGGTCTTGGGGTGATCGTTGGTCAGACGTTCCGGAAAACAAAGAGGGCCGGTGACACCGACCCTGCTCGATCTCTTCGTTTCCGGCGTTGATCGCCGTGTTGACGGAGGCGCTATAGCGTCAAGCCCTGCACAAGGCAAGGGTGGGGCGCATGTGGGCCGGGATCGATCCGCGCGCGTCGCGGGATGCGGAGGGACGGACAGGCCGCCGCCCCGCCCTGCCCGCGCGCGGACCGACAGCGCGGCTCAGCCGCCGGCGGCCGCCTGCAGGCGCTGCGTGATCCGCGCGTTGAGATCGGCATCCTCCCCGGCCCGCTGCAGCATGGCGGCGTAAAGCTCGATATCCATGCCCTCCACCTCGTTGATCGCGGCGACGATGGCGGCATTGCCCTCTTCGACGATGGCCTGCTGCGCCGCCTCGTCGGCCGCCTGCTGCAGGCGCTCGGTATAGACCGCGCGCAGCGCGTCGACATCGAGGAACGCTTCGACGAAGGCGTCCAGCTCGCCCGCCGAATAGGCCTGCTCGGCCTGCGCGGCCACGGGGCCCGCCGACAGCATCACGGCGGGGGCGGCGGCAAGGGCCAGCGCGGCGGCTGAGGTTGCAGCGTATAGGGTCTTTCGGAAGGTCATGATCTCTCCTGATGGGGCCGCTGGGGCGGCGTTCCGCACACCGGGCGATGGCCCGGCCGCGGCCGTCAGGCTATGGACCATGGCGCAGGGACGCAAACCGACCAGCAAGAACTTGCCGACGGCAGCGCGATCAGCCCGCCCTCGCGGCCTCGACCGCGGCGACCGCTGCGGCCACCGCCTCCTCCACGCCCATGGCGCTGGTATCCAGCGTCAGGGCATCGTCCGCCGCACGCATCGGCGCGCTGGCGCGCTCGGCATCGCGGGCATCGCGGCTTTGCACATCGGCCAGCACTGTCCCGAGATCCGTCTCGAACCCCGCGGCCAGCAGCTCCTTCAGCCGCCGCTCGGCCCGCACCTCGGCGCTGGCGGTGACGAAGAGCTTCACCTCGGCCTCGGGGCAGATCACGGTCCCGATGTCGCGCCCGTCCAGCACCGCACCGCCCGCGCGCCGGGCAAAGGCGCGTTGGAAGTCGAGCAGCGCCGCGCGCACCTCGGGGATCACGGCGACCTTGCTGGCGGCCTCGGCCACCGCGGCGGTGCGCAGCGCGTCGGGATCGGCGAGGTCATCCGGCGTCAGCGCCTCGGCCGCCGCGATGGGCGGCTCACCCGCCAGCATCCGCCGCCCCACGGCCCGGTACAGCAGCCCCGTGTCGAGATGCGCGAAGCCGAACCGCGCGGCGACCGCCCGCGAGATCGTGCCCTTGCCCGCCGCCGCGGGCCCGTCGATGGCGACCGTGAAACTCATGAGGTAACCTTCAAACAGAGCGACGCCAGCCCTACAAGCCCTCCTGGTCAACACACTTGCCCGGGGGAATCGCGAAGGGATGGGGATCGCCATTGGAACGCCATTGGTCCGAGTGACAATGGCGTTGCCCCCCGCGCCGAAGGCACCAAAAAAGACTCACGGAGCGAAGCGACCAGAAAAGAATGCACCGCAGGTGCGCCTTTTGGTCAGGTGTCAGACGCTGTTCGCCCGGTCCAGCCGTGCGCCGAGACCGCGCATCAGCGGCTCGAACACCGGGAAGGACGTGGCGATCGGCCCCGCGTCATCCACCGTGATCGGCTCCACCGAGGCCATCCCGCCACAAAGGAACGACATGGCGATGCGGTGATCGAGATGGGTGGCGACCGTCACGCCGCCCCGCACGCCGCCCGCGCCACGGCCGTGGACGATCCACCAGTCGGGCCCCTCCTCGACCTCGACACCGGCCGCGCGCAGGCCGACGGCCATGGCGTCGATCCGGTCGCTTTCCTTGACGCGCAGCTCCTTGACGCCGCGCATGACGGTCGCGCCCGCGGCATTGGCGGCGACGACCGACAGGATCGGGTATTCGTCGATCATGCTGGCGGCGCGTTCGGGCGGCACCTCGATGCCTTTCATGTCGGGGGAATAGCGCGCGCGCAGGTCGGCCACCGGCTCACCCCCCTCTTCGCGGAGGTTCTCGTAGGTCAGGTCCGCCCCCATCTCGCGCAGCGTCTCGAACAGGCCCGCGCGCGTGGGGTTCAGCCCGATGTTCGGCACCAGCACGTCCGAGCCCTCGACGATCAGCGCGGCGCAGACCGGGAAGGCAGCGGAGGACGGGTCGCGCGGCACGGCGATGGTCTGGGGTTTCAGCTCGGGCTGGCCGGTCAGGGTGATGACGCGGCCCTCGTCCGTCACCTCGGTCGTGATCTCGGCCCCGAAGCCCGCGAGCATCCGCTCGGTGTGGTCGCGGGTCGCTTCCGCCTCGATCACCACGGTCTGCCCCGGCGCGTTCAGCCCGGCGAGCAGCACCGCGGATTTCACCTGCGCCGAGGGCACGGGCGTGGTGTAGCGCACCGGCAGCGGCTCGGCCGCGCCGGTGATCGTCATCGGCAGGCGCCCGCCCGCACGGCCCACCGACACCGCCCCGAAGAGCGCCAGCGGGTCCGTCACCCGCGCCATGGGCCGCGAGCGCAGCGAGGCGTCGCCGGTGAAGGTCGCCACGATGGGCGTCGTGGCCATCGCGCCCATGATGAGCCGCACACCGGTGCCCGAGTTGCCGCAGTCGATCACGTCCTCGGGTTCCCCGAAGCCGCCGACGCCGACGCCATGCACATGCCAGGTGCCGTCGTCATCGCGCGTGACCTCGGCGCCGAAGGCACGCATCGCCTTCGCGGTGTCCAGCACGTCCTGCCCTTCCAGAAGGCCGGTGATCACCGTCTCGCCCACGGCCATCGCGCCCAGGATCAGCGAGCGGTGCGAGATCGACTTGTCGCCCGGCACCTCGGCCACGCCCTTGAGCGCGGTGCCCTTGCGGGCCGTCATCGGAACGGGGTCACCATGGCCGGACATGCGCGTCTTCTCCCTGCTGATGTCCAGCGCCTGATAGACGGGTGCGGGCGGGCCGTCCACACCCTCCGGCACCCTCGGGCACCTGTGGCCGACGCGTCAGGCCGGGGCAGCCGCCCGCATCCGTGGCAGCAGGACCAGCGGAATCGCGAGGATCATCATCGCGCCGATGCCGAAGGCGACCCGCAGGCCGAAGGCCTCCGACAGGAACCCCATCAGGGGCGGCCCGATGAAGAAGCCGAAATAGCCGATCATCGCGGCGCGCGACACGGCGAAGGTGCGCGCCTCGGGCCGCGCCGTCTGGCCCGCCAGCGCCAGCGCCATCGGCCCGATGACCGACACCCCGAGGCCGAGGCAGCCGAAGCCGAGATAGGCCACCAGCGGCACCGGCGCGGCGGCGGCGGCGACAAGCCCGGAGGCGGCCAGAAGCGCCGCCCAGCGCAACACGGTGGTTTCGGTTCCCCGCGCGGTCACGAGGTGACCGGCCAGCCGGCCGATCCCCATGGTCAGGCCCAGCATTGCGGGGCCGAGCGCGCCTTCGGCGGCCCCGCCGCCCAGCGTGCGCTCGATATGCAGAGCCGACCAGCCCTCGGTCGCGTTCTCGGCGAAAAAGCCGATCAGGCAGACAAGCCCGGCCAGCCAGACATAGGGCGTGATCCTGCCGCGGCTTTCCTGCGGCGTCTCGTCCGGTCCGGTGCCCATGTCGGGGCGCGACCATGTCAGCGTGCCCGCCAGCAGGATCACGATGCCCACGACGGCGAACCACAGGCCCGGCGCCACCCCCGCCTCGCGGGCGGCCCCGGTCGCCGTGGCGGCCGCCGCGTAGGAGAAGGAATAGAGCGCGTGGTTGAGGTTCATCAGCGACAGCCGGTGCCGTGCCTCGAGCCGCGAGATCCGGGCATTGCCGAGGATGTCATACATCCCCGTCGACATGCCGACCGCCACCATCCCGATCACGAAGGGCACCAGCGCCTCGATCAGGCCCAGCGGCAGCGCCACAAGCCCCAGCGCCACCCCCGACAGCGTCAGCCCCCAGCGCGGCAGCGCCGCGTCCAGCCGCGGCGAGAGCCACATCGCCAGCAGCGCCCCGGCGGCGGAGCCCAGCAGGATCACCCCCAGCGTCGCGTCCGAGATCGCCAGCCGTGCCTTGAGGTCGGGCAGCATGGCCGCGAAGCTGCCCCAGAAAACGCCGACGCCCGCGAAAGCGGCGATGGGCGCGCGGCACAGGCGTATGTCGGACAACAGGCGCATGGCTCAGGCGCTAGTGCGAAACCGCCGGGGCCACAAGCCCGGACAGAACGGTGCGCGCAGGCGCGGGCGATTCGGGCAGGCGCGGGCGGTGCGGGCGCGGACGGTTAACCGGATGTTAACCGCTTGGGGCCACGGTTGACCGCACCGGGTTTCACCGCAGTCGGAGAGTGTCGGGACATGGCCGATTACATCGCGGATCGCGCCATTTACCTGAGCGGGTTTTCGGGCCCCACCAACGGCAGTGGCGCGACGTGGAACAGCGCCTTCGATCAACAGCAGGCCTCCACCGTCCGTGACGTGTCGGGGGACGGGTTCGGGGCGCTGACGCTCGATGACTGGATGAACAACAGCTCCATCAAGTTCACCGGCTATTATGTCGAGATCGGCGGGCAGCATTACGGGATATTCCAATTCGGCAGTTTCGGCTTCATCCCCTACAACTCCGCCCTCACCGGGGGTTTGCTCGATCTTGGCGGACAGAGCGGGACCACGCTGCATACGGACGCGCTCGAGACCGCCGCAAACTGCTTTCTCACCGGCACGCGCCTCGCAACCCCCGCGGGCCAGCGCCCGATCGAGGCGCTTGGCCCCGGCGACCGCGTGTTGACCGCCGATGGCGAGGCCGTCGCGGTCCTGTGGGTGTGGCGGCAGGAGATCGTCACCCTGTTCGGCCTTGGCGAACGCCGGGCCCCGATCCGCATCGCGGCCGGCGCCCTTGGTCCCGGCTGCCCGGCGCGCGACCTCGTGGTCAGCGCCGATCACGCGGTGGTGCTGGGCGGGCATCTCGTGAACGCGGGCGCGCTGGTGAACGGCGGCAGCATCGCGGCCCTGCCGCTGTCGCGGATGCCTGCGCGCTTCACCTACTGGCATGTCGAGACCGAGGCGCATGTCGCCCTGGTGGCCGAGAACTGCCCGGCCGAAAGCTTCATCGACTACATGCCGCGCGCGGTCTTCGACAATGTCGCGGCCTATCGGGCGCAGGGCGGCACGGATCGCCCCATCGCCGAGATGCCGCTGCCGCGCATCACCGCGCAGCGTCAGCTGCTGCCGGAGCTGCGACAGCGGCTCGGACTGCGCGGCGCGGCCTGATCCGGGCTTTACAAATCCCGGATTCCGCCCTAAGGGGCGCCCTTCATCGGGGCCGACACCCTTGGAGGCGGCCCCCCGTATCACATGGAGAACAGCAATGGCTGGTGAGATTCCAGATCTTATCGTCGAGCCGCGCGCGGGGACAGGCAAGGGGGCCGCCCGCCAAGCTCGTCGTGACGGCAAGGTGCCGGGTGTCGTCTACGGTGGCGGCGCGGACCCGATCGCGATCCAGATCCCCTTCAACGTCCTTCTGAAGCGCCTCAAGGCAGGCCGCTTCCTCTCGACGCTCTTCAACCTGAAGCTCGAGGGCCAGGACGATGTGCGCGTGATCTGCCGCGGCGTGCAGCGCGACGTGGTCAAGGATCTGCCGACGCATGTCGATTTCATGCGCCTGCGCCGGACCTCGAAGGTCAACCTCTTCATCCCCGTCGAGGTCATCAACGAGGACAAGGCCCCCGGCATCAAGCGCGGCGGCGTGCTGACCATGGTGCGCCCCGAGGTGGAACTGATCGTGACCGCGGGCGATATCCCCGATCACATCACCATCGACCTCGAAGGGCTGAACATCGGCGATACGGTCACGATCTCGTCGGTGACGCTGCCCGAGGGCACGAAGCCCACGATCGACCGCGACTTCGTCATCGCCAACATCACCGCACCCTCCGGCCTCGTGTCGGCGGAAGCCGCGGAAGGTGACGACGCCGAGACCGCAGAGGGCTGAGGCCAGCCCCGTGCGGCGCACGCCCGTGGGCATCGCGCCAGCGCATGAACAGGAAAACGCCGCCCCCTCGGGCGGCGTTTTTTCATGGGCGGGCGCGCAAGCGCCGCAGCCCCTGCCCCTTGCGCCGGGGCGCGGCCACCCCAGATGATTGTCAGACACAACCGCAAGGCGTTTCCTCCCATGCCCCCCTCCTCCTCGGCCTCCGCGTCCACCGCGACCTCCCATCACGTCACCTGCCTGTCCTGCGCCACGGTCAACCGGGTGCCCGAGGCGAGGCTGGCGGCGCATCCCAAATGCGGCACCTGCGGCGCCAAGCTGGTGGAGCCGCGCGTTCACGACCTCGACAGCGCGACCCTGCGCAAGGCCGAGACCAAGGACAGCCTGCCCCTGCTGGTGGATTTCTGGGCCCCCTGGTGCGGGCCATGCCGCATGATGGCGCCCGAGTTCGAAAAGGCCGCGCGCGCACTCGCCCCGCAGGTGCGGTTCGCCAAGATCAACACGCAGGTGCATGGCGACGTGTCGCAGCGATACGGCATCCGGGGCATTCCGCTGCTGATCCTGTTCCGGAACGGGCAGGAGGTCGCGCGCCTGACCGGGGCCCGGCCCGCCGCCGAGATCGAAGCCTTCGTGCGCCAGAACACGCGCCTGCGGGCCTAGTGGGGCCTAAGCGGGCCGCAAGCGGCGCACCGGCGGCAAAGCGGCGGCGGCGGGCCTTTCCCTCGGGCGAAAGCCCCCTATGCTGCCCCGCATGAAAGACACAGACACACGCGACATCGTCATCCTTGGCGGCGGACCGGCGGGGGCCGCCGCGGCGGCCAGCGCGGCCGCCCGTGGCCTCGATGTGCTGCTGATCGACAAGGCGCGCTTCCCCCGCGACAAGCTGTGCGGCGGGCTGTTCACCGGTCGGGCGCTGACCGAATACCGTCACATCTTTCGCCGCGCGCCGCCCGAGGGGCTGTTCGAGGAACGCCGCGCGATCAGCTTTCACATGGGCGCGCGCCCGATGGGGCGCATGGACGACGTGCCGCCGATGTTCCTGACCATGCGCCGCGACCTCGACGCGCATCTGCTTGGCCTCGCGCAGGAGGCGGGGGCCGAGCTTTCGACGGGGCAGCGGGTGGCGGCGATCGACCTCGTGGGCCAGTGTCTGACGCTGGAGGATGGCCGCACGATCCGGTTCCGCGTCCTGATCGGCGCCGATGGCGTGACCTCGGCCGTGGCGCGGGCGCTCTTCGGGCGGCCCTTCGACCCGGCGACCATCGGCTTCGCGCTGGAAAAGGAGATGCCGCCGGTCTCGGACCCCGAGACGGCGCACACGGTCCGCGTCGATTTCGGCGCGGCCGACTGGGGCTATGGCTGGAGCTTTCCCAAGCGCCGCTCGACCACGGTCGGCGTGGGCGGCCTGCAGGCGCGCAACCCGGACATGAAGGCGCGGCTGCACGGCTACGCGGCGCTTCTGGACCAGGGAGAGGCCACGGGCATGAAGGGGCATTTCCTGCCCTTCGGCGATTACCGGCGACGGCCGGGGCGGGGCTGCGTGCTGCTGGCGGGCGATGCGGCGGGCTTTGTCGACCCGATCACGGGCGAAGGGATCGCCCATGCGCTCGGCTCCGGGCGGCTGGCGGCCGAGGCCGCGGCCCGTGCCCTGCGCGAGGGGCGGCCCGAGGGAGCGGCGGCGCTCTACCGCGCGGCAACCCGGCAGATCCGCCTGTCGCTGCGCATCGCCGCCCTGCTCAGGCCCATCGTCTTTTCCGACAGGATGGCCCCGATCTTCTCGCGGTCCTTCGCCGGTTCCCGGCGGGTGAAGGGGGCCTACATGCGGATGCTGGCCGGTGAGCTGGACTATCCCGCGCTGCTCTGGCTCGTGGCGCGCCGCCTGCCCGTGGCCGCGTGGCGGTCATGGCGCATGGGGCGCACCGGACGCATCGGGCGCAGCACGGACCCGCGCCCCCCGGCCTGAGCGGGGCGCGCGGCACGCGTCACGCCTCAGAAGCGGGCGTAGTAGATCAGCGCGATCGGGATCACCATCGAGGACCACAGGCAGAAGAAGAACGCCGCGCGCCCCATCTTGAGCCACAGCTGGATTTCCCGATCTTCGGCGAAATCGGTGCTGACCTCGGTGGCCGACGCGGTCATGCTGTCGATGAATTCCATGCGGGACATGGTTGAGGCTCCCTCTCTGCGCAAACTGACGAAAGAAAAAGATAACCGCCCCATGCCCCCGGTCCAGTCGGGGCGTGTCGTTTTTCTGGAATGAGCGGAAAAATTCCATAACCTGCACCCCGTGTGCGAAGGAGTGTCACGATGCCAGAGTTCCAGACCCGCCCCCGTCCTGCCCTGTCCGCGCTGCTGCTGGCGCTCGCCCTGGCGCTGCCCGGCGCGGCCCTGCCCGGCATGGCGCGTGCGCAGAGCGCGCAGGAAACCGCCTTTGTCCTCGGGCTGATGGAATCGATGAACGCGCTGTCGGTGCGGTTCAACCGCGAGGTCTGCGGCTACATCCTGAGGCATCCGAACGGGGCCTATTCCTCGACCAAGGTCAGCTGGGGCGGCCACGCCTCCTGCGCGTCGCTGCCGCTCGAGGGGGGCGTCGATGTGGTGTCGTCCTGGCACACCCATGCGGCCTGGGGCGAAGGCTATGACGGCGAGGTCCCCTCGATCCAGGATGTCGAGGGCGACATGGGCCAGGGCATCAACGGCTGGGTTGGAACGCCGGGCGGTCGGCTGTGGCACGTCGACGGGCGCACCGGCACCATGCGGCAGGTCTGCGGGCGCGACTGCCTGCCGGTGGACCCGAACTTCTTTCCCGAGGAACACGGGCCGGTCGCCGAGAGCTACACGCTCGACGCGCTTTACGCGCGTTTCGGGCAGCGACGGTAAGTGGCCCCGGCGGACCCCATGGGGGTCCACCGTTGCTGAAGGGGCCTGCGCCCTACTCGGCCGCCTCCTGGTAGCTTTCCAGCGGCGGGCAGGTGCACACCAGGTGCCGGTCGCCGTAGACGTTGTCGACCCGGTTGACCGGCGGCCAATACTTGTCGACGCGGAAGGCACCGGGCGGGAAGCAGCCCTGTTCGCGGGTATAGGGCCGGTCCCAGTCGCGGATCAGGTCCTCCATCGTATGGGGGGCCAAGCGCAGCGGGCTTTGCGCCACCGGCATCTCGCCCCGCTCGACCGCGGCGATCTCGTCGCGGATGGCGAGCATCGCGTCGCAGAACCGGTCAAGCTCGGCCTTGGGCTCGCTTTCGGTGGGCTCCACCATGAGCGTGCCGGCCACGGGCCAGCTCATCGTGGGCGCGTGGAAGCCCGCATCCATAAGCCGCTTGGCGATGTCATCCACCGTCACGCCGGCCTCGGCGAAGGGGCGGGTGTCGAGGATGCACTCATGCGCAACCCGGCCTCCCTTGCCCTTGAACAGCACGGGGAAGGCCCCCTCCAGCCGCTTGGCGATGTAATTGGCGTTCAGGATCGCGATCTTGGTCGCCCGCGTGATCCCCTCGCCCCCCATCAGCCGGACATAGGCATAGGAGATCGGCAGGATCGAGGCCGAGCCATAGGGCGCGCCGGACACCGGCCCGGTCGCGCCCCCCGTCTCGGGATGGCCGGGCAGGAAGGGCGCAAGATGCGCCTTGACCCCGATCGGGCCCATGCCCGGTCCGCCGCCGCCATGCGGGATGCAGAAGGTCTTGTGCAGGTTCAGGTGGCTCACATCGGCGCCGATGTCACCGGGCCGCGACAGGCCCACCATCGCGTTGAGGTTCGCCCCGTCGAGATAGACCTGCCCGCCATGCTGATGCGTGATCTCGCAGACCTCGCGCACCGTCCTCTCGAAGACGCCGTGGGTGGAGGGATAGGTGATCATGCAGGCCGCCAGCCGGTCGCCCGCGGCGTCGGCCTTGGCGCGGAAATCGGCCAGGTCGATGTCGCCGTTCTCGGCAGCCTTCACCACGACCACCTCCATGCCGCACATCTGCGCGGAGGCCGGGTTGGTCCCATGGGCCGACACCGGGATCAGGCAGACCCGCCGATCATGGTCACCCTTCGCGCGGTGATAGGCGGCGATGGTCAAGAGGCCCGCATACTCCCCCTGCGCGCCCGAGTTCGGCTGCATCGACATCGCGTCATAGCCGGTGATCTCGCACAGCTTCGCCGACAGCTCGGCCAGCATCCCGGCATAGCCCTCGGCCTGGTCGGCGGGGGCGAAGGGGTGGATCGAATTGAACTCGGGCCAGGTGACCGGCATCATCTCGACCGCCGCGTTGAGCTTCATGGTGCAGGAGCCGAGCGGGATCATCGCCCGGTCGAGCGCCAGGTCGCGGTCCGAGAGGCGGCGCATGTAGCGCATCATCTCGGCCTCGGCCCGGTTCATGTGAAAGATCGGGTGCGTCAGGTAGGGCGTTGCGCGCAGCAGCGCGTCGGGGATGGCGGGGGTGTGGGCCGGTGCCGAAAGCGCCACGTCGAAGGCGCGGGCCACCGCCAGCAGATGCTCTTCGGTCGTGGTCTCGTCCACCGAGATGCCGATCCGGTCCGCCCCCACGTCGCGCAAGTTGATCCCCCGCGCCACCGCGGCGGCCATGATCCGGCTTTGCCGGTCGCCGACCTGCACGGTGATCGTGTCGAAGAAGGCATCGGCCTCGGGCGCGTAGCCGCCCGCGCGCAGGCTCTCGGCCAGGCGCACGGCCTTCAGGTGAACATCCTGCGCGATGGCCTTCAGCCCCTCGGGGCCGTGGAACACGGCATAGAAACTCGCCATGACCGCCAGCAGCGCCTGCGCCGTGCAGACGTTCGAGGTCGCCTTTTCGCGGCGGATATGCTGCTCGCGGGTCTGCAGCGACAGGCGATAGGCCTTGTGCCCGTGGCTGTCGACCGAGACGCCCACGATCCGCCCCGGCATCGCGCGCTTGTGCGCGTCATGGCAGGACATGAAGGCCGCATGCGGCCCGCCATAGCCCAGCGGCACGCCGAAGCGCTGCGCGCTGCCGACCGCGATATCGGCCCCCATGCTGCCGGGGTCCTTGACCAGCGTCAGCGCCAGCAGGTCGGTCGCCACGATCCCGATGGCCTTTTCCGCGTGCAGCGCGGCAATCTGCGCGCTCGGATCGGACAGGCCGCCATAGGTGCCCGGATACTGGAAGATCGCGCCGAAGACGGCCTTGGGGTCCAGCGCCTCGGGCGCGCCGACGATCACCTCGATCCCCAGCGGCTCGGCGCGGGTCTTCATCACGGCGATGTTCTGCGGGTGGCAATTCTCGTCGATGAAGAACGCGCGCGCCTTGGACTTCGCCACGCGCTCGGCCATCACCATGGCTTCCGCGCAGGCCGTCGCCTCGTCCAGCAGCGAGGCATTGGCGATCTCGAGGCCCGTCAGGTCGGCGACCATGGTCTGGAAGTTCAGGAGCGCCTCGAGCCGCCCCTGCGCGATCTCGGGCTGGTAGGGGGTGTAGGCCGTGTACCAGGCCGGGTTTTCCAGCACGTTGCGCTGGATCGCGGGCGGCGTGTGGGTGCCGGAATAGCCCTGCCCGATCATCTGGACCATCGGCTTGTTCCGCGCCGCGATGCCCCGCATGTGGGCCATCAACTCGGCCTCGGACATGGGTGCCCAGTCCAGCGGCACCAACTGCCGGATCGAGGAGGGCAGCGTCTGGTCCATCAGCTCATCGACGCTGGAAGCCCCGACCACCCGCAGCATCTCGGCGATCTCGGCGGGCGAGGGCCCGATATGGCGGCGGTTGGCGAAATCGGTCGGGTCGTAGGCGGTCGGCGTCCAGGGCATCGGGGTCGTCCTTTGCGGGGTAACAGGGGCATCGGCACGGGCGGCGAACCGCCTGCACGTCTCCGTTTCACACATGTCGAGGGGGAGGCGCGCGCCCCGTCAGGGGCCGCGACGGGGGCAGAGCCCCCTATTCCCCGATATGGTCCTTGTACTCGTCCTCGGTCATGAACTCGTCGAGGGCGGCGGTGTCCTCGATCTTGATCTTGAAGAACCATGCCTCGCCGGTCGGGTCCTCGTTCACGAGCGCCGGGTTCTCGGCCAGCGCCTCGTTGATCTCGACGATCTCGCCGTCGATGGGGGCGACGATGTCCGAGGCCGCCTTGACGCTTTCGATCACCACGATCTCGTCGCCCTTGGCGACCTGCGTCTCGACCTCGGGCAGTTCGACGAACACCACGTCGCCCAGCTGGGTCGCGGCGTATTCGGTGATGCCGACAGTGACGATATCGCCATCGGCGTCCAGCCACTCGTGATCTTCGGTGTATTTCATGGGGTCCTCTTGCTCGGGGATGTCTCAGGGATGTGTCAGCGTTTGTAACCGGGGGGCACGAAGGGCAGCGGCACCTGCGCCGCAGGCAGGCGTTTGCCGCGGACCTCGCCGTAAAGGGTCGCATCGGCCGGGACGGCGGCGTCGATCAGCCCGATGGCAACGGGCGCACCGACCGAGGGGCCGAACCCGCCCGATGTGATCCGGCCGATCGGTTCACCCCCCTCGGGCGCGTCGAAGAGCGGCACGCCCATGCGCATCGGCGCGCGCCCCTCGGGGCGCAGGCCGACGCGACGGCGCGGCGCGTCCTTGGCCAGCTGGTCGAGGATGACATCGGCGCCGGGAAACCCGCCCGCCCGCGCCCCGCCGGCGCGCCGCGCCTTGCCGATGGCCCAGCCCTGGCCCGCCTCGATGGGCGAGATGCCCTCATCCATCTCCTGCCCGTAAAGCGGCAGCCCGGCCTCGAGCCTGAGCGAATCGCGCGCGCCCAGCCCGATGGGCCGGACCCGGTCATCTGCCAGAAGCGCCCGCGCGAACTCCTCGGCCAGCGCAACCGGCACGGAAATCTCGAACCCGTCCTCGCCGGTATAGCCAGACCGCGAGAGCCAAAGCGTGGCCCCCTGCCAGTCCATCTCGGCCACGTCCATGAACCGCATATCCGCGACACCCGGCAGAAGCCCCGCCAGCGCCGCCTCCGCCTCGGGCCCCTGCAGCGCCAGAAGCGCGCGGTCGCCCACCTCCTCGACACCCGGCAGATGCGCGCGCAGGTGGCCGAGGTCATGCGCCTTGCGCGCCGCGTTCACGACAAGGAACACATCGCCCGCGCGATGCGCGACCATCAGGTCGTCCAGCACCCCGCCCGCCGCGTTGGTGAACATGCCATACCGCTGCCGACCCTCGGGCAGGCCCAGCAGATCGGCGGGGATCAGCCCCTCCAGCCCGGCCAGCGCCTCCTTCGGCAGCACCACCTGCCCCATGTGACTGACATCGAACAGCCCCGCATGGTCGCGGGTCCAAAAGTGCTCGGCCATCACGCCATCGGCATATTGCACCGGCATGGAATAGCCAGCGAAAGGCACGAATTTCGCGCCAAGTGCTGCATGCAATCCCTGCAGCGGCAGCTCGGTCAGCGTCTCGGCGGCGGTGTCGGCCATATGTCCCCGTCTCGTCATGGGCCGCGCGCGGCCGGGCATCCTGCGACCCTCGCGGACCGCGCTGTCAGATGCCCCCTCTGTCCTTTCGCCTGAGATCGTTATCCCTTCGGCGGATGCGGCGGACCGCACCTCTCTCCAGAGCTCGTCCGTCGTCGCAGGTCCCTTCTGCCTGAGAGTTTACCGGGGCGGTTGCTCCTTCGGCCCTGACCCATGCGGGTCAGCGTCTCCCTGCGTCGACACATGTGAAAATATCAGGCTTGCGGGATGCCGCAAGGGGCCTTGTGCATCCGCGGCGCTTTGGCCATCAAACGCGACATGGACCTGAGCGGCGCACCCTATTTCTTCGGCTATGGCAGTCTCGTGAACCGCGCGACGCATGACTACCCGCGCGCCGCGCGCGCCCGCCTGCGCGGCTGGGCGCGGGCCTGGCGCGGCACCTCGCTGAGGCAGGTGGCCTACCTGTCGGCGACCGAGGCCCCCGGCACCGAGATCGAGGGGCTGATCGCCGCGGTCCCCGGCGGCGACTGGGCGGCGCTCGATGCGCGCGAACGCGCCTATGCGCGGCACCCCGTGGCGATGGTCGAACACGACCACCCCGAGGCGCTGAGCATCATGATCTACAAGGTGGAGCCGCACCACGTCAGCACCACGGGCGCGCACCCGATCCTGCTCAGCTACCTCGACACCGTGGTTCAGGGCTTCCTCACCGAATTCGGCGAGGCCGGCGCGGCCCGCTTCTTCGAGACGACACGGGGCTGGGAGGCAGGCATCCTCGATGACCGCGCCGCACCACGCTACCCCCGCGCGCAGCCCACCACCGACCGGGACCGCGCGCTTGTGGACGCGGCCTTGCGCGACCTCGCCGTGCCACGTCACGCCTGACGCTCGCCCGTATCTCTATCCCGAAAATATGGCGGGGGGTGTCGGCGCAGCCGACAAAGGGGGGCAGAGCCCCCCACTTCGGGAGCATCCTTGCCCCATGGCGCGACGCCTTCATGCAGCGCACCCGCACCGCGTCAGCGGTGCCACCGCCGTCGCTGACGCAGGCCGAAGGCCGAGATGCGCGGCTGCGCCCCTTGCGGGATCAGAGCGTCGGTTTCTTCTGCAAAAGCCGCATGACGTCGGCCATCTCCGGCCCGCGCTCCAGCCCCGTCACCGCCTTGCGAAGCGTCATGAACAGCCCCTTGCCCTTGCGGCCCGTCGCTTCCTTCACGGCACTGGTCCAGCTGCCCCAGGTCTCGGCGTCGTAGGGCGGCTCGGGCAGCATGGCGAAGGCCTCGGCCACGAACGCGCGGTCCTCGTCCGCGACCACCGGCGTGGCCCCGTCGCGGAAGAGCGTCCACCAGCCGGGCAGGTCGGCCTTGGTCGTGATGTTGGCGCGCGCCACCTCCCAGAAGGTGGGGGCAAGCGCCTCGGGCACGCCAAGCGCCGCGATCTCGCCGGCCATCGCGTCGAAGGGCGTCTCCTGCAGCACCCGCGCGGTGAGCGGGTAAAGATCGCCCTCGTCGAACTTGGTCGGCGCCGAGCTGAAGTGCGACAGGTCGAACCCATCGGCCAGCTCGTCGATGGACCCCGCCAGCACCACCGGCTGCGACGACCCGATCCGCGCCAGAAGGCTCAGGAGCGCCATCGGCTCCACCCCCGCCGCGCGCAGGTCGCGCAAGCTGAGCGTGCCGAGGCGTTTCGACAGCGCCTCACCCTGCGGGCCGGTCAGTAGCGAATGATGCGCAAAGCTCGGGTGGTCGTGGCCGAGCGCGGCCATGATCTGGATCTGGGTCGCGGTGTTGGTCACATGGTCCGAGCCGCGCACGACATGGGTGATCCCCATGTCGGTGTCATCCACCACCGAGGCCAGCGTATAGAGCACCTGCCCGTCCGCCCGGCTCAGCACCGGGTCCGAGACCGAGCCCGCGTCGATGGACAGCGCGCCGAGGATGCCGTCCTCCCACTCGATCCGCTCCTGGTCGAGCTTGAAGCGCCAGACGCCCGCGCCGCGCTCGGCGCGCAGCGTCTCGCGGGCCTCCTCGGACAGGGCCAGCGCGGCGCGGTCATAGATCGGCGGCTGCCCCATGTTCAGCTGCTTCTTGCGCTTCAGGTCCAGCTCGGTCGGCGTCTCCCAGGCCTCGTAGAACCGCCCCTTGTCGCGCAGCTCGTCGGCGGCCGCGGCGTAGCGGTCGAGCCGGTCCGATTGCCGCTCCAGCCGGTCCCAGGTGATGCCCAGCCATTCCAGGTCTTCCTGGATCGCATCGGCATATTCTGCCCTGGAGCGTTCCGGGTCGGTGTCGTCGAGGCGCAGGATGAACTGGCCGCCCGCCTTTTTCGCGATCAGGTGATTGAACAGCGCGGTGCGCAGGTTGCCCACATGCAGGTAGCCGGTGGGGGAGGGCGCGAAACGGGTGGTGACGGTCATCGGAAAGCCTTTGTCGACGTGGCGCGCGTGGTCTTTCAGATCGGGCCGGGATTGTCCATATCGGCACCATGACCGATGCACCCGACCCCGCCGCGCTGATCGCCCCCGATCTCGAGACCTTCGAGGCGCTGGCCGAAGCCGCGCTTCAGGCCCTGCCCGAGCCATGGCGGGCGCGCGCCCTGCAGGTCGTCATCCGGGTCGAGGATTTCGCCCCGCCCGACATGCTGTCCGAGATGGAGATGGACGACCCGTTCGAGTTGACCGGGCTATACGACGGTATCCCGCTGACCGAGAAATCGGTGATGGATCAGCCGATGGGGCCGGACACGATCTGGCTCTTTCGCCGGCCGATCCTCGATGAATGGGCCGACCGCGGGAACGTGACGCTGGGCGAGATGGTGACCCATGTGCTGATCCACGAGATCGCGCATCACTTCGGCTGGTCGGATGACGACATCGCCGCCATCGACCCGTGGTGGGAGTGATCCGCGGGTGCCACCGCGCGCACAATCACTGTGCAGACATCACCACCCCGCTCACGAAGGCGTGACAGGCCGGGCGGCACGGCGTGCTATCTTTCGCGTCACATGTCCAACCCCGAGGGAGAGACTGCCATGACCGATCTGACCCGCCGCACGCTGCTGGCCTCCGGCGCGGCGCTGCCGCTTGCCGCCACCCTGCCCCGCCCCGCCGCCGCCGAAGCGCCGATGATGGGCGCAAGCTTCGCCCGGCACCGCCGGTTCATGATCGGTGGCTTCGAGGTGACCACGATTCTCGGCGGCACCACGCCCCGCGAAGAGCCGCAGGGGATTTTCGGGATGAATGTCTCGCCCGAGGAGTTCGCCGCCGTCAGCGAGGCGAATTTCCTCTCGCCCGACGTTTCGCAGTTCTTCTTCACCCCCACCGTGGTCAACACCGGCGCCGAGCTGGTGCTGTTCGACACCGGCCTGAACGCTGCCGCCACGACCGAGGCGCTGGCCGCCGCGGGCTACAGCCCCGATCAGATCGACATCGTCGTTCTGACCCACATGCATGGCGACCACATCGGCGGGATGATGACCGAGGGCGCGCCGACCTTCGCCAATGCGCGCTACGTGACCGGGCAGGCGGAATACGATTTCTGGGCCGCGGCGGGGAACGAGGGCTTCGACGCCAACGTGCGGCCCATGGCCGAGAACATGACCTTCCTCGGCGACGGGCAGGACGTGGTCAGCGGGATCACCGGCATGGCCGCCTTCGGCCACACGCCGGGGCACATGGTCTATCGCCTCGAGAGCGAGGGGGCGGGGCTTGTGATCTTCGCCGATCTCGCCAACCACCCGGTCTGGTCGCTGGCGCGCCCCGATTGGGAGGTGCGCTTCGATGCCGACAAGGCGATGGCCGCCGAAAGCCGCCGCCGCATCCTCGGCATGATCGCCGCCGACCGCATCCCGGCGGTGGGCTATCACATGCCCTTCCCCGCGGTGGGCTACGTCGACACCGGCCGCGACGGCGCGGAGTTCCGCTGGGTGCCCGAAGCCGGTCAGCTGATGGGCTGACCCGGCGTGACCGGCCAGGTCCGCGCGAGGTCGGATAGCCCCGCGCGGACCAGGTCGGCCAGCGCGTCCATGTCGATATCGGCAAGCTTGTTGATGTAGACGCAGGCCGCGCCCGTCCGATGCTTGCCGAGCCGGTCGAGGATCGCGCCGTGATCCCGGTAACCGGGCATGATGTAGAGCGAGATATTCGCCTTGCGCGGGCTGAACCCGGTGGCGAGGAATTCCCCCGCGCGCCCGCTGTCGTAGCGGTAGCCATAGCGCCCATACCCGAGGATCGAACCGTTCCAGAGCCTCGGCTGCCAGCCCGTCACCTCGCGGAACAGCGTGTCGAGTGCCTGCGCATCGGCCCGGCGGGTCGGATGCGCGATTGCGTCGAGGAACGCCGCAACTGCGGCGGCGTCTCCTGTCGGGGTGTCCGGTGCCTGCGCCATGGAACCTCCCGTGATGGCTCCGGGGCGCAGGGTAACGGATATCGGGCCGTCAGGCCAGTTTGGCCGTCAGCTCCACCTGCCGCTTGGCCTGGTGGCGGATCGCGGCCTTGATCTCGTCGGTGACCTCGCCCGCCTTGGCCGAGGTGCCGTAGGGGTTGCCGCCCGCCTCGAAGAGGCACGGGTCGGTGTAGCCCGGCGCGGTGATGATCGCGCCCCAGTGCATCGCCGTGGTGTAGAGCGAGATCAGCGTCGTCTCCTGCCCGCCATGGGTGTTCTGCGCCGAGGTCATCGCGCTGAAGGTCTTGTTGGCCAGCTTGCCCTCGAACCACAGCCCGCCCAGCGTGTCGATGAAGGCGCGGGCCTGGCTGGCCACCACGCCGTAGCGCGTCGGCACCGAGAAAAGGTAGCCGTTCGCCCATTCCATGTCGTCATGGGTCACTTCGGGGATGTCGGCGGTCTTCTCGGCCTGCGCCTTCCAGGCGTCCTGGCCTGCGACCACTTCGGCGGGGGCGGTTTCGGGCAGGCGCAGCAGGCGCACCTCGGCCCCGGCGGCGCGGGCGGCCTCGGCGGCGACCTCGGCCATCTGGTGATTGGTGCCGTAGGTCGAATAGAAGATGACGGCGAGTTTCACGTCGGACATGTCAGGGTCTCCCTGCGTTGGAATTGTCTCGCCCGAGAGATGTCGCGGCGGTGCAGCACGCTCAATTCCGCGCCGGTGCAAGGGGCCTGTGCAGGCGTTCACACTTGCCGTGTGCAACGCCTCAGCGGAACGGCGCGCCGTGGCACCAGACCGTCAGCGAATGCCGCTCGCCCGCCGTCACCGGCGTGACCCGGTGCAGCACGAAGGACGGGAACAGCACCGCCGCCCCCTGCGCCCGTTCCGCGGTCAGGATACCCGCCCCCGGCATCAGTTCCAGCGCGCCGCCGGCGTAGCCATCCGGCTCGGACAGCTGAACAACGATGGTCAGCTTGCGCCGTTCCGCCAGCCGCCCCTCGCCGATATCGGAATGCCAGCCGAAATGCCCCTCGCGCTCGGCCCCGTAGCGGGCGACCTGCGCGCTTTCGGCGAAATCGCTGATGTCGAAATCGAAGACATCGCGGTTGGCGTCGCGCACCAGCGCGATCATCCGGTCCATGACCCAGTCGGTTCCCTCGACCTCGTCGAGCCACACCAGGTCGGCGCGGCGCAAATTGTGGTCGCGCGCCTGACGCACGAGACCGGCATCGCGGGCGGGCGCTTCGGCCACGAGGTCGAGAAGCCGGGCGCACTCGGCACCCGAGAAGGCATCGCTCACGGAATGAACGGCGATCATCTGGCATGTCCTGCGAGAGGGGGGCGCGGGCCGTGGATCAATTCCGTCCGCGCATCGCTCGCAGATGGGGCGCGGCGCGCGCGCCGTCAAGCGCCCTCAGACGCGCGCGCCCGCGTCGAGCTTGCCGAGGAAGGCCTCGGCGCTGTCGAGCGTCGCCTGCCGCTTCTCGTCGGACATGCGCATCCAGGTCCGATACATCTGCGCCATGCGGGGGTTCTTGCCGAAGCGGTCGCGGTGACGGTGCAGGAAGGCCCAGTAGAGGTAGTTGAACGGGCAGGCCTTGTCCCCAGACTTCTCCCCAACCTCATAGGCGCATCCCTTGCAGTAATCCGACATCTTGCGAATGTAGTTCCCGCCCGAGACATAGGGTTTCGACCCGACGATCCCGCCATCGGCGAACTGGCTCATCCCGATGACATTGGGCGCCTCGACCCATTCATAGGCGTCGGCGTAGACGGCGAGATACCATTCATGAACCTCTGCCGGGTCGATGCCCGCCAGCAGCGCGAAATTGCCGGTCACCATCAACCGCTGGATGTGATGGGCATAGGCCTCGTCGCGGGTCTGCTCGATGGCGCGCGCCATGCAGCGCATGTCGGTCTCGGCGGTCCAGTAGAAACCCGGAAGCATGCGCTGGTGGTTCAGCGCGTTGCGGTGCGTGTAGTCGGGGCCTTCGCGGAAGTAGATACCGCGCATGTATTCGCGCCAGCCGATGATCTGGCGGATGAACCCCTCGACCGCGTTCAGCGGCGCGTCGCCCGCGGTGTAGGCCGCTTCGGCGGCCTCGCAGATCTCCCGCCAGGTCAGGAGCCCGGCGTTGAGATACATCGAGACGACCGCGTGGTAGAGGAAGCGGTTCCCGTCCAGCATCGCGTCCTGGTAGTCGCCGAAGCGCGGCAGGGCATGGGCGATGAAATGCGCCAGCGCCTGCCGCGCCTGCGTGCGGTCGGTGGCGAACCAGAACGGCCGCAGCGTGCCAAAATTCTCGGGGAAGCGCGACTCGACCAGTGCCAGAACCTCCTCCACCGTGTCGTCGGGGGGGAACTGCATCGGGCC
>JAOARA010000303.1 GCA_025211115.1 Roseicyclus sp.
CCGACCGGCGGCTCGCTTCTGACGCTGACCTATTACGGCGCGGAAAAGGTGATGCCGCAGTACCACGTGATGGGCGTCGCCAAGGCCGCGCTCGAGGCCTCGGTGATGTATCTGGCCGAGGACCTGGGCCGCGACGGCATCCGCGTGAACGCGATCTCGGCGGGCACGATCAAGACGCTGGCCGCCTCCGGCATCGGCGATTTCCGCTATATCCTGAAGTGGAACGAGAACAACGCGCCGCTGCGCCGGACCGTGACGCAGGACGAGGTGGGCCAGTCGGCCCTCTACCTGCTGTCGGACATGTCGAGCGCGGTCACCGGCGAGGTGCTGCATGTCGACTCGGGGTACCATGTGATCGGCATGAAGAACCCCGAGGCCCCCGACATGTCGCTGGACAAGCGGGAGGGCTGAGCGGCGCATGGCTCTGCTGGCGCAGCCCCTCGTACGCTTTGCCCTCATCGTCGTGGCAGGGATCGCCGCAGTGCTGCTCGTCGTCTGGCTGACCGGGTTCGATGGCCCGACACACTGGATAGAAGCGGTCATCGTGGGCCTTGCAACCATGCTCGTCGGCACAAGGTCATGGCACGAGGCGCTCGGCGCGCTCCTGATCGCGGTCGCGGCCCATATGGCGATCATGGTCATGCCGATCTTCTTCCTCATCGGCTATACGTTCAACCCCATCGCCAACCGGCAGCTGGCCGAGGCCGCCCTCACCATCGCGGGGATCTTCGCGGTCCCAATCCTGGCCGGAACGTTGATCTACGCATACCGGCATCGAAACGGAGCACGCCCATGATCACCCCCCTGCCCCATGAGAAAGGCTTTCACGTCAGCTGGGACCAGCTGCACCGCGACGCCCGCGCGCTGGCCTGGCGGCTGGACAAGCGCGGCCCGGGCGAGGATGGCGCGTGGCGCGCCGTGGTGGCGATCACCCGCGGCGGCATGGCCCCCGCGATGATCGTCGCGCGCGAGCTGGACATCCGCACGGTCGACACGATCTCGGTGAAATCCTACCACGCGGGCGGCGGCAAGGCCGACAAGCAGCGCGAGGCCGAGGTGCTGAAAAGCCCCGATGACGCGATGATGGGCGACGGCGAGGGCGTGCTGATCGTCGACGACCTGGTCGACACCGGCAAGACGCTGGAACTCGTGCGCCAGCTCTACCCCAAGGCGCATTTCGCCACCGTCTACGCCAAGCCCAAGGGCGAGCCGATGGTGGACACCTTCATCACCGGGGTGAGCCAGGACACCTGGATCTTCTTCCCCTGGGACATGGCGCTGCAATACGTCGAGCCCTATCGCGGCAAGGACTGAGCGCGATACCGAAAATTCGTACGAATTTTCGCATCATGCGAATTTTCGTACGAAAATTCGTTACGGCGTCGCCAGCGCCTCGGCCAGCACGGCGCGCACGGCCTGCGCCGGGACATCGCCGGTGACGAAGGCCTCGCCGATCCCGCGCGCGAGGATGAAGCGCAGCTGCCCGTCCACCACCTTCTTGTCCTGCGCCATCAGCGCCAGCAGCCCGTCGGCATCCGGCAGATCGCCCGGAATATCGGACAGGTCGCGCTTCATGCCCATCTCGGCGAGATGCGCGCGCACCCGGCTCGGGTCTTCCTGCGCGCACAGCCCCAGCCGCGACGACAGCTCGAAGGCCAGCGCGCAGCCGATCGCCACCCCCTCGCCATGGAGCAGCCGGTCGGAATAGCCCGTCGCGGCCTCGAGCGCGTGGCAGAAGGTGTGGCCCAGGTTCAGAAGCGCGCGGTCGCCCTGCTCGGTCTCGTCGCGCACGACGATATCGGCCTTCATCTGCACCGAGCGGCGCACCGCCTCGGCCCTGAGGGCGGCATCGCCCGCGGCCAGCGCCGGGCCGTTCTCCTCGAGCCAGCCGAAGAAATCGGCATCGCCCAGAAGCCCGTATTTCGCCACCTCGCCATACCCGGCAAGAAAATCGCGCGGCGCAAGCGTGCCCAGCACGTCGATATCGGCCAGCACGAGCGACGGCTGGTGAAAGCTGCCGACAAGGTTCTTGCCGTGTTCGGTGTTGATCCCGGTCTTGCCGCCCACCGAGCTGTCCACCTGCGCCAGAAGCGAGGTCGGCACCTGCACGAAGCGCACGCCGCGGCGCAGGATCGCGGCGGCGAAGCCCACGAGATCGCCGATCACCCCGCCCCCGAAGGCGATCACGACATCGCGCCGCTCGACCTTTTCCGACAGCCACCATTCCACCACGCGGATGAGGTTCGGCCAGCTCTTCGTCCCCTCGCCCGGCGGCAGGATCAGCGCGGCGCTGTCCACGCCGCCCGCCTGCAGCCCCGCCTGCAACGCCGCAAGGTGCAGCGAAGCGACCCGCTCTTCGGTCACGATCCAGACCTTGGGGCGGCGCAGCAGCGGTGCGATCTCCGCCCCCGCCCGCCCGATCAGTCCCGCACCGATCCGCACGTCATAGGCCCGCTCGCCCAGCGGCACATGCACCGTCACCGTCATGGCTCGTATCCTTCCACCGCGCCCGCGCGGGCCAGTTCCGCCATCACCCGCTCGGCCGTCTCCTCGATCGACCAGTCGGGGGCCACATGCACCTTGAGCGGCGCAAGCGCATAGACCGGCGCGCGCGCGGCCAGCAGCTCGGACAGGGTGCGCCGGGGATTGGAGGTGCGCAACAGCGGCCGCGTCGTCTTGTGGCGCACGCGCTGCCACAACAGCTCGAGGTCGGCCTGAAGCCCCAGCCCCGCCGCTTCGCGCGTCAGGAGCGCGCGGTTCGCCTCCGACAGCCACGCGCCCCCGCCCGTCGACAGGATGCAGGGCGGCCCGTCCAGCAGCCGCGCGATGACCGCGCTTTCCTTTTCGCGGAAGAAGGGCTCGCCGTAGCGCTCGAAGATCTCGGCGATGCTCAGCTGGCTGGAGGCGACGATCTCGGCATCCGAGTCGCGCATCTCGGCCCCCAGCCGCGTGGCCAGCGCGCGGCCCACGGCGGTCTTGCCCGCCCCCATCATCCCCACCAGGACGACCGTGCGCGCGAGCCGCTCTCCGGTCCGTTCACGCGAATGTGGCGTTGTTTCGCCCATGATCCCGAAATTTCTTTCCCGTGGCTGGCGCAATTCCGTCCCGGATGCCTTATAAGGATTTCAGAACGGCGGCAAACGCCGATCCGCGGCCAGTGTGTCGCGGCACATATACGAGGCAAGGCAGGACAAGGATACAGGGGGCCATGGGGCGCATCATAACTCTACTGGTGGTGTTGATCGTGCTGGGGGTGCTCGGCCTGATCGGCTATTCCTATTCGGGCTATCTCGTGCCCGCGCAGACCACCGTCACAAGCCCGGTGGAGCTCGATGTGGACTAGGGCCGCGCTCGTCCTGCTGTGCCTCGCCCCCCTGCCGCTGGCCGCGCAGGACGTTCCGACACTTCCCCCCGCGCTGGCGGATCTCTCCGACCTGCCCGAGGCCAGCTCGCCCGACTGGCTGTCGGATACCGTCACGCGGCCGCATGGCGACATCGCCACCTCTGCCCTGCCGCCCGCGGTCACGGTCATGCCGCTGGGCGCGGTCACCATCGACGCGGTGGGGCTGTTGCCCGCCGCGATCACCGGCCTGCCCCGCGAGCTGTGGGGCGCCTCCGAGACCGAGACGCTGTCGCGCCTGTTCCGGGCGCAGCCGGTGCAGGGTCTGCCCGCGATCCAGGCCTTCACCGAAACCCTGGCACTGGCCGAGCTGGACCCGCCCGCCGATGCCGCCCCGGACGTTCCGGGGCTGTTCCTCGCGCGTGTCGACACGCTGCTCGCGCGTGGCGCGCTCGATCCGGCGCAGGCGCTGATCGAACGCGCCGGGGCCTCGAATGCCGAGGTGTTCCGCCGCTGGTTCGATGTCTCGCTGCTGACCGGCCATGCCGACCGCGCCTGCCAGACGATGGAGGCCAGCCCCGATCTTGCGCCCACGCTGCCCGCGCGCATCCTCTGCCTTGCGCGCGACGGCGACTGGCCGGCCGCGGCCCTCGCCCTCGGCACGGGCGAGGCGCTGGGGCGCATCACCACCGCCGAGGGCGACCTGATCGCCCGTTTCCTCGACCCCGAGCTGTTCGAGGGCGAACCGCCCCTGCCCCCCGATCCGGCGCTGACGCCGCTGGCCTTTCACATGCGCGCCGCCATCGGCGAGCGCCCCGCCACCACCGACCTGCCGCTGGCCTTCGCCCATGCCGACCTGAGCGACCTGGCCGGGTGGAACGCGCAGCTCGACGCCGCCGAGCGGCTGACCCGCTCGGGCGCGATCGAGGCGGGCCAATGGCTTGCGCTCTACACCGCGCGCGTGCCCTCCGCCTCGGGCGGGGTCTGGGACAGGGTCGCGGCGCTGCAACGCTTCGACGCGGCGCTCCTGGCGGGCGACGCGGCCGAGACCGCCGCCCGCCTCGCCCCCGCCTGGGCGGCGATGCGCGACGCCGGGCTCGAGACCGCCTTCGCCGAGGCCTATGCCCCGCGCCTTCTGCGCAGCCCGCTGACCGGCGACGCAGGGCAGCTTGCGCGGCGCATCGGCCTGCTGTCGCCCGGCTACGAGGCGGTGGCCCAGGCCGCCGTGCCCCAGTCCGAGGCCGAAGGCTTCGCCTTCGCGCTGGCCCGCGGCCTGCCCGCGACACCGCCCGCGGGGGCCAGCCTGCCCGCGCTGGCCGTCGCCCGCGCCTTCGACGCCGAGCCGCCTGCCCACCGCTACGCGTGGTTCGTTCAGAACGACCGGCTGGGCGAGGCGCTGTTGCGCGCGGCGCTGGTCCTGTCGGACCCCGAACGCGACCCCGGCGACATCACCGATGCGCTGGCCCTCTACCGCGCCGTGGGGCTCGAGGACGTGGCCCGCCGCGCCGCCCTGCAACTCGTGCTGCTGGAGGGCTAGGGCCATGGCCGATCCCGATGCCGCGCGCCGGATCTCGACCTTCCTTCAGGCGCAGGCCGCCGAACAGGGGGCAGCGCGCAACACGCAGCTGGCCTATGGCCGCGACCTGGCCGATGCGGCCGACTGGCTGGCGCGGCGCGGCACTGCGCTGGACCGGGCCGACCGCGCCGCGCTCGAGGGCTATATAGCCCATCTCGACGCCGAGGGGCTTGCCCCCGCCACCCGCGCGCGCCGCCTGTCGGCGCTCAAGCAGTTCTACCGCTTCGCCGTCGACGAGGGCTGGCGCCCCGACAATCCCGCGCTGCAGATCAAGGGGCCGGGCCGCAAGCGCAGCCTGCCCGGCACCCTGAGCATGGAGGAGGTCGACGCCCTCCTCGCCGC
>JAOARA010000304.1 GCA_025211115.1 Roseicyclus sp.
GTGACCATGCCCCAGCTCAACACCGACAGCAGCGCCGCGACACCGGCCAACAGAAGCGTCAGCCGCCGCCCGATGGACCATGTGTTCCTCACGGGCCGCCCGTCTCCATCCGGTAGCCCAGGCCGCGCACCGTCTCGATCCGCACGCCCATCCCGTCGATGCGGCGGCGCAACCGGCCGACATAGACCTCGATGGCGTTCTCGGTGACGTCGGCGTCCTGCGCGAAGAGCCGGTCCATCAGCTGCGTTTTCGACAGGATCTGGCCGGGGTGCCGGGCAAATACCTCGAGCAGGCGCAGCTCGCGGTTGCGCAGCTCGACGGTCTGGCCCGCGTGGCTCAGGGTGCCCGCCAGCGGATCGAACAGCGCCTGGCCCAGCGCGACCTGGTTGCGCGCGGCCCCGCCCCGGCGGCGCAGGACGGCGCGGCAGCGCGCCTCGAGCTCGGAGAAGTCGAAGGGCTTGGTGATGTAGTCATCCGCCCCCATGTCGAGCGCGCCGACCCGGTCGGTGACCTGCGAGCGCGCGGTCAGCATGATCACCGGCGTTTCCAGGTGCGCGCGGCTGCGCGCAAGGAAGTCGCGCCCGTCGCCGTCGGGCAGCATCACGTCCAGAAGGATCAGGTCATAGCCCGCCGTGGCCAGCCAATCCTCGGCCTCGGACAGGCTGGCGGCGTGGTCGACGGCATGGCCGTCCAGCGCGAGGCGACCGAGGATCGCGTCGGCCAGTTCCCGGTTATCTTCTACAAGAAGATAGCGCACCCTTGCCCCGTCCCCATCTCCCGCCCGACGCCCGTGTCAGGACCATGTCAGCTTCCTGTGGTGGAAGGAAAGCATGGGCGGCGGAGGACCGCCTGTCAAATGGGAGGATGACCACATGAACACCCTTGGGTGGACCCGTCGCGCGATGATCGCAGCGGCAACCGCAACGCTGGCCTTCTCGGGCATGGCAAAGGCCGATGGCCACCAGATGATGGACAGCGTCCACTTCCTGATCCCCGGCGGTGCCGGCGGCGGCTGGGACGGCACCGCGCGCGGCACGGGCGAGGCGCTGACCAACGCGGGCCTTGTCGGCAACGCGACCTTCGAGAACATGTCGGGCGGCGGCGGTGGTGTCGCCATCGCGCACCTGATCGAGAACGCGGCCTCGAGCCACGGCACGCTGATGGTGAACTCCACCCCCATCGTGATCCGCGCGCTGACCGGCGAGATCGCCCAGAGCTTCCGTGACCTGACGCTGATCGCGGGCACCGTGGGCGATTACGCGGCCCTCGTCGTGACCACCGACAGCCCGATCCAGTCGATGGAAGACGCGCTGGCGATGTATCGTGAGGACGGCATGGGCTTCGCCATCGGCGGCGGCTCGGTTCCGGGCGGCATGGACCACCTCGTCGCCGCCATCGTGATGCAGGCCGCGGGCGAAGACCCGACCGCCTTCAACTACATCGGCTACGACGCGGGCGGCGAGGCGATGGCCGGCCTTCTGTCGGGCGAGATCGACGCGCTCTCGACCGGCTTCTCCGAGGCGGTGGCGCTGGCCGAGCAGGGCGAGGTCCGCATCCTCGGCGTGACCGCGCCCGACCGCGTGCCGGCCTATGCCGAGGCCCCCACCTTCGCCGAGCAGGGGATCGATGCGCAATTCGTGAACTGGCGCGGTTTCTTCGGCGCGCCGGGCATGCCGGAAGAGCAGGTCGCCGCCTACCAGGAGATGCTGGGCGCGATGCTGGAAACCCCGGAATGGGAAGCCGTGCGCAGCCGCATGGGCCTTGTGAACATCTTCCGCCCCGGCGACGAGTTCGAGGCCTTCCTCGAAGCGCAGGAGCAGCAGATCGGCGACCTGATGCGCGAGCTGGGCTTCCTCTGAAGCCACATGACACGCCCTGTCCGCCCGCGCGGCGGACGGGGCGACATCCGGGGCCGCCCGCCCGCCAGGGCTTGCGGCGGCCCCACCTTCACCGACCCCACCAAGCCCGCAACCGGGAGGGACGCCCGATGGCTCTCGATCGCTGGATCGCGCTGGCCTTCATCGCGCTGTGCTGCGTGTATGGCTATGCTGCTTTCTTCACCATGGATGACAGCCTGCCGCCGATCCTGCGGCGCAACCCGATCTGGCCCTCGACCTTTCCCAAGATGCTCACCGTCGCGGGCATCATCGTGGGGATGATCGTGCTGTTCTCGCCCAAGCCCGCCGCCGATGCGGACAAGGCCAAGGCCGACGGGGTGATCGACCTGTCGCGGCTGGGGGACTACCACGTCGGCCAGGCGCTGGCGCTGATCGGGCTGATGGTCGCCTATGCCTTCGCGCTCAGGCCGATAGGCTTTCTCGGCTCGACGGTGCTGTTCCTCGTGCTCGGCGCGGTGATCCTGGGCGAGCGCAAGCTGCATATCCTGATCCCGGTCGCGGGCATCGCCGCCGGGTCGATCTGGTACCTGGTGCAGGAGGTGCTGGGCATCTTCCTGCGGCCCTGGCCCACCTTCCTGGTCTGAGGAGACACCGAGATGATCGAGGGACTTCTGATCGGGCTGGCCGCTGCCGTCACGCCCTTCAACCTGATGATGGTGGTTTTCGGCTGCGTCATCGGCACGCTGATCGGCATGTTGCCGGGTCTCGGGCCGATGTCGATCATCGCCATCATGATCCCGGTCGCCATTGGCCTCGGCGACCCCACCGCCGCGCTGATCCTGCTGTCGGGCGTCTATTACGGCGCGATCTTCGGCGGCTCGACCTCCTCCATCCTGCTGAACGCGCCGGGGGTCGCGGGCACCGTCGCCACCAGTTTCGACGGCTACCCGATGGCGCGAAAGGGGCAGGCGGGCAAGGCGCTGACCATCGCGGCCATCGCAAGCTTCGCGGGCGGCACCATCGGCGCGATCCTGTTGATGATCTTCGCCCCCGCGCTCTCGACGGTCGCGCTGCTGTTCCACTCGGCCGAATACTTCGCCCTGATGGTCGTGGGCCTGTCGGCCATCGCGGCCTTCGCGGGGACGGGGCAGGTCGGCAAGGCGCTGATGATGACGATCCTCGGCCTGATGATGGGCAC
>JAOARA010000305.1 GCA_025211115.1 Roseicyclus sp.
ATCGGCGGCGAGTTTGAAGGCCGCGTCGAGCGGCGAGCGCGGCACGTAGTCCGAGGCCAGCGCGTCGACGAGGCCATGGGCCAGCAGCTCGGCGACCGCGACATTGCCCGATTGCGAGCCGCCGCGCAGGTAGTTGGGCGCGCCCGCCACGATGGCGAGACCCAGCTCGCGCGCGCGCTGCGCGGCCTCGAGCGTGGTGGGGAATTCCGAGATCGCCACGCCCTCGGCGGCGGCCTGCTCGGCGTGTTCGACGGTGCGGTCGTCATGGCTCATCAGCGGCAGGGTGGCGGCATGGGCCGCGCGGATCACATGGGCGCGCACCTCGGCCCCGCGGGCGCGGGAGCGTTCGAAAAGGTCGTCCATCATGGCGCGGCCCGTGGCCTCGTCCACCTCCATCTCGTGGATCATGTGGGTGAACCACTTGTCCACGTCCGGGCTTTGGCGGTCGCCGGGCGTATGGTCCATGACCGAGACAAGCCGCGTCAGCGGATGGGGGGCGGTGGCGTCGACCAGCGCCATGGTGGCGGGGTCCGAGATCTCGCAGCGCAGGTGCAGCAGGTGCTCGGCGCGGAACGCGCCCGCGGCCTGCCCCTCGGCGAGGGCCGCGACCAGCGGCTCGAGGATCTCGCGCCGCTCGGGGCGCTTCATCGAGGCGCCGACCGAGAGGCTGTCGAAGACGGTCGTGGTGCCGCCCGAGATCACCACCGCGTCATGCGCCATCAGCGCGGGCAGGAAGGGCCAGAGCACCGAGACGCGCGGATGGGTGTGCCGCTCGACATGGTCGGTGTGCAGGTCGACGATGCCGGGGAGCAGGTAGGCCCCGTGCAGGTCCAGCCCGTCGGTCGCCGCGCCGAACCCGGCGATGCGGCCATCCTCAATCCGAAGCGCGCCCTCGGTGACGCCCGCGGGCGTTACGATGCGGGCATGGCTGAGGGTGAGGGCGGCGGGGGGCTGGGCGTCGAACATCGGGCTCTCCTGATCTGGACCTCCCTAGGACGCGGCGAATGTAACGGCATCATTTCGGGGGCATGACCGTTTCATGATCCGCGAGAGGCGGTCGCAGCCCCGGACGTGCGGCGCTGGCCCGCGAATCGCGGTGGCCGGGTCCGGCAGGGTGGCGCGCCCGGCGGGGTGCATGGCCTTGCCCCTGTTTTTCCCCGACAAATTCACCTTTTGTCGAAGGTGGAAGGACCGTGGCAAGCGGCCTGACACAGGGCGACTCGGAGAATCGCGGTGGGATCGCAAGGAGTTGGCCGGGCGTCACGAATTCTTCACGGCGCATTTACAAACCGATCACAGAACGCCCCTAGCCCTCGGCGCCAACGGGTCCGGTGCTGCGCTGCGGCGTGGGCGGGGCTCGGGATGATCGAACCAAGCAAAGGGACGCACCCCATGTTCAAGACCAGCCTGACCGCGCTCGTGATGGGCGCAACCGCACTGACCTCGACCGCCGCGCTTGCGCAGGACTGGCGCGACGAGGTTCCGGTGTTCCGCATCGGCCTGCTCGGCGGCGAGAACGAAGCCGACCGTCTGCGCGACCACGCCTGCCAGAAGGCCTATCTCGAAGAGCGCCTGGGCGTTCCGGTCGAGCTGTTCCCGGCGTCGGACTACGCCGGCGTGATGCAGGGCCTGCTGGCCGGCCAGCTGGAGTTCGCCGGCCTGGGTTCCGCGGGCTACGCGGGCATCCACCTGCAGGACGAAAACGCGGTCGAGCCGCTCTACACCACGATGCAGATCGACGGCTCGCTCGGCTATTACTCGGTGATGTACACGCTGGCCGACAGCGGCATCGAGAGCCTGGCCGACATGGAAGGCCGCTCGCTCGCCTTCGCCGACCCCAACTCGACCTCGGGTTACCTCGTGCCCTCCTTCGAGCTGGCCGAGGAACTGGGCGGCCCGCTCGAGGGCTACTTCAGCGAGACCGGCTTTGGTGGCGGTCACGAGCAGGCCGTCGTCGCCGTGCTGCAGGGCCAGTATGACGCGGGCGTGACCTGGACCTCGGGCGTGGGCAACTACGAAGAGGGCTTCAGCCGCGGCAACCTGCGTTCGATGGTCGACCGCGACATGCTCGACATGAACGAGATCCAGATCATCTGGCAGTCGAACCTGATCACCAACGGCCCCCGCGTGGTCCGCTCGGACCTCCCGCAGGAGCTGAAGGACCTCGTGATGGGTGCGATGATGCAGCTGCAGACGCTGGACCGCGACTGCTTCGACGCGATCAACGACGGCGAGTCGATGGGCTACTGGCCGATCAACCACGAGTTCTACGAGCCGATCATCAACATGCGCCGCGAACTGGCCGGCGCACGCTGATCCCCTGAACCGCGGAGCGGGGCCGACCCAGCGTCGGCCCCGTTTCGATATTGTCGCGGCAGGAACGCTTGGGGGAGAGCGGCCGCCGGACCCCATGTCTTTCACCCGAACCGAGGGCGCACCCATGCTGAAACTCGACAAGCTGACCCGTCGCTTCGGCGACAACCTCGCCGTCAACAACGCCAACCTGGAAATCCCCGACGGCCAGATGGTCGGCATCATCGGCCGGTCCGGCGCCGGCAAGTCGACGCTGCTGCGCCTGCTGAACCGGTTGATCGACCCCTCCGAGGGTCAGATCCTCTTCGGCGACGCTGATATCGCGCAGCTCAAGGGCAAGGAATTGCGCGCCTGGCGGTCCGATTGCGCGATGATCTTCCAGCAGTTCAACCTGGTGGGCCGCCTCGACGTGATCACCAACGTGCTGACCGGGCGGCTTTACGAGCTGCCGCAGTGGCGCTCCATGGCGCAGATCTTCACGCCCCGCGAGCGCGCCTTTGCGATCCAGGCGCTGGACCGGCTGGGCATGGCCCACACGGCGCTGCAGCGCGCCGAGACGCTGTCGGGCGGCCAGCAGCAGCGCGTCGCCATCGCCCGCGCGCTGGCGCAGGAGCCCAAGATCCTGCTTGCCGATGAACCCATCGCCTCGCTCGATCCGATGAACGCCAAGATCGTCATGGACGCGCTGCGCGACATCAACAAGCAGGACGGCATCACCGTGATCTGCAACCTGCATACGCTCGATACCGCGCGGCAGTATTGCGACCGGATCATCGGGATGCAGGACGGGCGCATCGTCTTCGACGGCACGCCGGACCTGCTGACCACGCAGATGGCGCGCGAGATCTACGGCGCCGAGGCCGACGAGGCCTTCAACGAGGCCGCGACCTCGACCGCGATCCCGACGGGCCCCGCCCGCGCCCGCGAACTGGCCTGACGGAGCGGTAGACATGACCGACATTCCCATGATGGGCGGCTCCGCGGGGGCGTCCGGCGACGCGCCGCGCGATGCGGTCGCCACCTTCGAGCGGCACCGGGCCGAGCTGCGCGCCTCCAAGCGGGTCTGGAACCTCGTGGCGCTGGGCGCCTTCACGATCTGCCTGGGGCTTTCGATCTGGATCAGCCAGTTCTACCCCGACCGGCTGGCCAACGGCATCCCGCGGATCTTCGAATATTTCGGCACGATCATCCCCGACCTGCAGTGGGACGTGCTGTTCGAGGGCCGCACCGAGGAGGGGCGCGCCGTACCCCTGTCTCTTATACACATCTCCGAGCCCACG
>JAOARA010000306.1 GCA_025211115.1 Roseicyclus sp.
AATCCGCCGGGATATAGAGCTCCCACCCAAGCACGCCCACAACGGGCAGCCGACTCGCCCTGACGGTCGCATAACCGACGGCAATCTCCTGACTCGTCCCGAACGGGAAGGCGGCATTCGACAGGTCGGCACCGGAAACCTTCTCAAGAAGCGCACGGGATTTGGGCCCCATAATCGCTAGCATCGGTAGGCCGGGCGTAACATCGGTGACAACGACAGCCGCATCGTCGGGAATGTGGCGGCGCAACCACGACAGATCGCGTGTCTGGCTGGCGGCTATGGTGACGACTAGATAGGCTGTTTCTGAAAGCCGGGTGATCGTGACATCCGCCTCGATACCCCCGCGCGGGTTGAGCCACTGGGTGTAGACGACCTTGCCCATAGCAACATCAACATTTCCCGCTGACACGTTGTTGAGAATGCGGCAAGCGTCTCGGCCCTCGACCCGGAATTTCACATAGCAACTCTGGTCGAAAACGGTCACGGCTGATTGCGTGTCCAAACATTCAGCGCGCGCGTCTTCGAACCAGCTTTGCGGGCCGAAGGAATAGCCGATCTCAGTCGAGCGGCCATCGCGCGCGAAAAAGCCCGGCCGCTCATATCCGGCAGCTTCGGTCATCGAGGCCCCGAGAGCGACAAGGCGGTCGTGAAACGGGCTTTGGCGCACATTGCGCGCGGTTTCATATTGCTGGTAAGGCCAATGCATCTTGTAGAGCAAGCCCAACGTTTCCTTGGTCCGGTCGAAGAGATAGCTCTTGTTCGACTGCCAGGAATGCATGCGGCGCACGTCGACATCTGCCAGCTCCATCGGCGGGTGACCGTCGTTGATCCAATCCGCCAGCGCCTTGCCGACGCCACCGGACGACAGGATGCCGACCGAGTTGAACCCGCAGGCGCAGAACAACCCCTCAACTTCGGGCGTCTCGCCCAGAAGGTAGCGGTCATCGGGCGTGAAGCTTTCGGGGCCGTTGAAGAACAACTGGATACCCGCGTTAGCCAGCGCCGGCACACGTTTGACGGCCATGTCGAGGATCGGTTCGAAATGATCGAAATCCTCGGGCAGGCTGTCGAAGCAGAAGTCCTCGGGGATGCCGTTGTGCCCCCAGGGTTTCGCTTCGGGCTCGAAGCATCCCAGCAGCAGCTTGCCAGCGTCTTCCTTGTAATAGGAACACTCGTCGGCGACGAACAGCACCGGCAGTTCGCGGGGCAGATCGGGCATCTGCTCGGTCACGATGTAGAAATGCTCAGCCGCGTGGAGCGGCAGGGAGACGCCGCTTTGCGCCGCGAATTCCCGCGACCACATGCCACCCGCGATGACGACGCGGTCGGCGCGGATCTCGCCATCGGCGAGTTTCACGCCCCGCACCTTTCCGTTCTCGACGATCAGGCGCTCGACCGGGGTCTGTTCGAAAATCCGCGCGCCGCGCATACGCGCGCCTTTGGCCATCGCCATCGTCACGTCGGCGGGATTGACCTGCCCGTCATTGGGCATCCAGATGCCGCCGACGATGTCGCCGACTTCGACCAGCGGCCAGCGTTCGCGGATTTCGCCGGCGGAGACGACGTCGGCCTCGAGCCCGAAATTTCGGGCCATGGACACGCCACGTTTCAGTTCCTCGAAGCGCGCGTCATGCGTGGCAAGGCGCAGCGCGCCGTTTTGCTTGAAGCCCGTCGCCTGCCCCGTTTCCGCCTCCAGATCGCGAAACAGCTCGCCGGTGTATTGGGCAAGCTCTGTCATGTTTCGCGTCGCGCGGAGCTGCGTCACTAGTCCAGCCGCATGCCAGGTCGTGCCGCTCGTGAGCTGCTTGCGCTCGCACAACACGACATCGGTAATCCCCAGCTTGGTCAGGTGATATGCGATGGAGCAGCCCGCAACGCCGCCGCCAACGATAACCACATCTGCCGTGTTTGGAATGCCCATAAATGTAGCTCCTGTCTTTCAAGCACCCAGATAGGTGTCGATTATTTTCCGATTTTCATGCATTTCCGCGGGGACACCGGACCAGACGAAATGGCCGCCATCCATCAGATGCAGCCGGTCCGCATGGTTGGCCACCCGGGCGATATTCTCTTCGACCACGACGATCGTCATCCCTGTCGCGCGCAATTCGTCGATGGCCGCATAGATCTGGTCGATCACCACCGGCGCCAGGCCTAGCGAAGGCTCGTCCAGCACCAGCAGGCGGCAATCCCCCATCATCAGGCCGCGGCCGATGCCCAGCATCCGGCGCTCACCTCCCGACAGGGAGCTGGCGATCTGCTCCGCGCGCTGTTCGAGCTTGGGAAAGAGCGCGAAGACCTTGTCTAGTTGCGCCTGGGACCTTGCATCCGACCGATTGGAATAGCCGCCGACCAGCAGGTTTTCGAGAATGGTCATGTTCTTGTAGACCAGATCGCCCTGCGGCACATGGGCCAGCCCCATCCGCGCGATTTTCTCCGGCGTCAGCCCGAGGATGGATCGACCGTTCAGCGCGATGCTGCCCTGGGTCCTGGGCAACAGGCCCGATATCGCGCGCAGCAGCGTCGTCTTGCCATGACCGTTCGGGCCGACAATGCCGATCAGTTCGCCTTTCGCGACCGTCAGGTCGATCCCGTTCAGGATCGACCCCGTGCCGTAACCGGCGTGACAATCCTTGACTTCAAGAAGTGGCATTTCCGACCTCCTCCGCCTGTGCTCCCTTGCGGCTGTCGGCAGCGCCGGACACACCGAGGAAGACATCCACGACCTCGGGATTGTCGGCGAGACTGCCCGCCGCCCCTTCGTGCAGTTTCGCACCGTGGTGCAGGATCATGATCCGGTCCGCAAAGGCTGTCATGAAGCTCATCACGTGTTCGATCACGACGATGGTGGTCCCGTGAAAATCCCGAAGCTGTCTGAAGACCGCCGCGCAGGTTTCGATCTCGGCCGGGTTGAGCCCCCCGACCGGTTCGTCCAGTAGCAGCAGTTTGGGATGGCTCACGATGGCGCATCCGATCATCAACAGCTTCAGCTGCAAGACCGGCAAGGCACCCGCCATCACATCCGCATAGTCCGTCAAACCGGTCAGATCGAGTACCTCGGCCGCGCGGATCTCGGACCTGCGGTCATAGCTCAACCCGGGCACGAGCCGCTTTTCACTGCCGAAATAGGCGCAGGTCTTCAGATTGTCGGCGACCGTCTGCGAGTTGAAGACGGCGTTCAGCTGGAAGGTGCGGCTAATGCCGAGATGACAGATCGCCGAGGCGCCGAGCCCGGTGATATCGGCGCCCTCGAACAGGATCCTCCCGGCGGTCGGGGGGGTCACCCCGGACAAGAGATCAAACAGCGTGGTCTTCCCGGCGCCGTTCGGACCGCCGATGCCGAGCACCTCGCCGCGGTCGACATGAAAGCTGAGATCGTTCGTCGCCTTCATGGCCCCATAGGCCTTGGTCAGGCCGCGCACCTCGAGCAGATGTTGCGGTGAATGGGTCACGTTTCAGCCCTCCTTCCTGGGGCTCACGGCCCACTTCCTGAGTGACGCGAAACCGCCCATCAGGCCCTCCGGCAATGTGAGCAGGATGATCGAAAGAACGGCCGCATAGGCGGTGTTGCGCCATGCCGCGAGGTCGCGGAAGCCCTCGTCGATAAGCGCCAGCACGATCGTGCCGACCACCGGGCCCCAAATGGTGCCGCGGCCGCCGACGACCATCATCGACAGCAGGAACAGCAGCGTGGGCAATTCGAGAACCTGCGGACCAAACGTGCCGATCACCCCGGCATAGACGCCTCCGCTCAAACCGGTGAACACTCCAGAGACGGCAAAGACGATGGCCTGATATTTCCGGATCTCGATACCTCGCGACGCGGCGCAGACCTCGTTGTCGCGCATCGCCTTAAAGGCCTGCCCATAGGGGCTGTAGACGACCATGATCGCGACCAGTATCGACAGCGCGAGCATGACGAGCGACAGGTAGAAATTGCCAAGCGGCGCATTGCTGTATCCAAGCAGCTCGCGAAACCCGAAATCGCCGAAACGCGACAGGCCACGGGCACCGCCGGAGAAGGAATAACAAACCGATTGGGTCTGCCGGAAACAGGCCACATCGGTCACCAGAAGCTGATAGACCGTCATGGCGATGGCGAGCGTGACCACGACGACATAAGCGCCGCGCAGCCGGAACGTGGCGAAGGCCATGACGAGGCTCATCAGCAGCCCCGCCAGAGCCGCCACCGGCAGGGTCCACCATAGCGACATGCCGAAATAGAGGCCCATGAGCGCGGTGGCATAGCCGCCCACCGCGAACAGAGCCATATGGCCGATCGACAGGATGCCGGCGACGCCGAAGACCAGGTTCCACTGCGACACGACGGCCGCCCACAGGATGAACAGGGTGATCTGCCCCAGAACGTAGCGGCTCAGTCCCAGCGCGGGCAAAAGGCTCAGGACGCCGACAAAGAGAAGAAGGATCAGAAGATCGCGGGATTTCATTGAACGCATGGGTCAATTCCTCTCCAGTTCCTGGCGCCCGAAGAGACCGGTCGGTCGATAGACCAGCACCAGCACCACGACGAGAAGCGACACGGGAAACCCCCATTTCACACCGAGCGTGTACTGCACGGTGGTTTCCAGACCAGCGAGCGCGAATGACGCGGCCAGCGCGCCGGGAATGCTGCCGAGCCCGCCCAGGACGCAGACGATCAGCGCCTTGAGCAGCGGATCGAACCCGGCACCGGGATAGACGGTCGTCGAGCTTGTCAGCAGCACGCCGGAGGCGCCCGAGATGATCCCGGCGAGAACCGTCACCTGAAAAATCACCGCCTGCACCGGCACGCCGTTAAGCCGAGCGGCGGTGATGTCCTGCGAGACGGCCCGGATGAGCCGGCCGAGATTGGTCTTGTGCACGACGAGTTGCAGCAGCAGCACCATGAGCGCGCTGCAACAGACGACCAGCAGGGTCTGGTGCCCGATGGACAGCGCGCCGAGGTCGAACCGACCCTCGACCTGAAACGGTTGTCGCAGGATCTTTGCGCCTATCAGGTTGTTGATGAGATCGACCACGATGGTGCTGAACGCCATGGTGAGGATGATGATCCGCAGATCGAAATTCGCCTTGCCGAAGATCCACCGGACCTGCGAGACGTAGAGCAGCAGTCCGCCCGCAGCGCCCGCAATCATGCCGCCCAGAAGCCCCGTCCACCAAGGCAGGCCCAGCCCTGTCACGACGGCCACCGAGCCATAGGCCCCGATGACGATCATGGCGCCATGCGCGAGGTTCAGCATCGAAATGCTGCCCCATAGCAGCGCCAGCGAGACCGAGCTCGCGGCATAGATCGCGCCCAACGCAATCGTGCTGGTCAAAATTCCAGTCAGAAGCTCCATCGCCTGGCTCCAGTTTTTCCTTGGTAGTTTTGCACTCGGGGCTCCGGCAGAGCCCCGAGGCGCGACGTCATGCGTCTTGCTCAGGTGAACCAGGGCGGGGTTTCGAACGCGACCTCGTTATAGGGTTCGGGGAAGATCAGTTTCTTCGGCACGGCCGCGGCCGGGTCCTTGATCTGGTAGAGCAGATGCGGCATGGCCAGCGATGCATCCGGCGAGATGGTCGGATATGGCAGGGCCGCGTTGAACTCCTTGGCATAGCGCAGGGTGCCGAAGGGTGCGCGGAACGAGAAGCGGCGCAGGTTGTCGGCGATCTTGCGGTTCTGCTCGTAGTCGCCCGGCTCCCCGGTTCCGCCGGCCAGAGCGGCCGCAATCGCGTAGTGGTACATCTCGGAATAGGTCGATGCACCCGGGTCGGCTTCGGCGGACTCCCCGAACCTGGCCCAATAGGCGTCGCGGAAGGCATTGCCGATCTCGTCGGGCAGAATGCCGATGACCGATGACGACATGACACCCCGGGCGGCTTCGCCCGCGATCTCCGAGAAGGCTTTGAGCAGCGGCCCATACTGCATGTAGACAAGGCTGTTGGTCGGGTTCTCGGCAAACTGGATCTGGAATTGCGCCAGATCCGCAGGGAAGAAATGGGTGTTCGCGATCACGGCAGGCTGTTCGGCGCGCACCTTGTTGAGGACGGCGCCCCATTCGGTAGTCGGAACAGGAACGATCTCTTCGAACGAGACTTCGAAACCGTATTGCGGCGCGGTATCCCGGATCGCGTTGGAAATCACCGTGGAATAGGGAAGCGAGCCCGTGACGAGCGCGATCTTGTTGTTGTCGGGCTTCCAAAGACCCTGGTCGCGTAGCGAGGCCAGCATCACCGGCAGGCCCACACCGTAGTAGTATTCCGCGGGATCCGCCATGAAGATACCTGTGTAGCGCTCGGGATCGCTCTGGAACGCTTCATGGTGCCCGATGGACGTGTTGTAGTGAATGTAGATAATCCCCGCATCCGCGATGGGATCGTATTCCGCCTGATTGGCGCCGACATTGTAGCCGTTGATGATCGCGTGCGACCCATAGCGGTCGATCAGCAGCCGCGCGGCGGCGCTGACCTCCTCGGCGGTCTGGTTTTTGCTGTCGAGCGTCGTCGGCTCCAGCATCTTGCCGAGGATCCCGCCGGCGGCGTTGATCTCCTCGCAGGCCATCTCCAGGCCGTTCTTGTGTTCGATTCCGTCGACCGCCAGTGGACCGGTGAGCGATGCCATCTGTCCGATCGGGATGGTTCCCGATTGCTGAGCGTTGGCCTCGTTGACAGAGGCCAAAAGCCCAGCCCCGAAAGCGGTTCCGGCACCCGTTGCCAGGAACTTGCGGCGCGTGCTGAGCACAGCCGGTGAGTTGAGTTTCTTTTCCATGGTCTGGTATCCCTGTTGGCAATTTTTCTTTGTTCACGCACGCAGTCGCGCCGTGTGGTTTTCGGTGGATTTCCCGAAGAGACCGGCACCCCAGGACATGGGGCGCCGGGTATTCGCTAGGCGGCGCGCAGGCGCGCCGTTTCCGCTTCGTCCAGTGTCATGTTCTCGGGATCGATCACGACACCGTATGCGTCCCGAGCCTTTTCGATGGACACATAACCATCCAGAACGTCGTCCAGGACTTTCTGGGCAGGCCGCTCGCGCGGGTCGCCCCAGCCGCCGCCGCCGGTGCTTTCGAACTGGAACACGTCGTCGTAGTTGAACGGGTGGCTGGACAGCAGCGGGCTGCGCCAGTCGCCGTTCTCGGTCAGGCCACCGATCACGATCTCGCGCCCGTCCGGATAGAGATGCTTGGAGCGCTGCACGTCGCTGCGCAGACCGCCGTTCACGCCGGGGCTGCCTTCGCGGGTCCGCGAGGTTTCCATGTTCATCTCGCCCTCACACAGGAAGCGGACCTTGAAATTCGCTCCCAGGCCGCCGCGGAACTTGCCGGCACCGGCACTGTCGGGCCGCAATTCGAAGGCTTCGTACTCGATTGGGAACAAGAGTTCCGCCGTTTCGGCCATCATGTTCATGCAGTTGCCGAGCGGGTCCATCGTAACACTCATCCCGTCGTTATAGGGCGTGCCACCCCAGCCACCGGCCGGCAGATCCGAGAACACGTTCGCGTTGCCGTGCTCATCCTTCGTGGAGGAGACGAACCAGTTGCATTCTGAACAGGTCGAGCCGGTGACGCGGTCGGGGATCGCCTGGGCCAGCGCCTGCCAGATCGCACTGGTGATCTTGGACGAGGTCAGCGTCGTACACCCGATCGTCGGCGCCGGCCATTGCGGGTTCAGCCAGGTTCCTTCGGGAATATCGAGCGTGATCGGCAAGAACATCCCGGCATTCGACGGCGCATGCGGCGCAAGGAAGAACTGAAGCGAGTAATAGGCCGCCGAGGCCGTATTAGCGTAGGGCGAATTGATCGAACCCTTGCAGGTCGGGTCCGACCCGTTGAAGTCGACATGGATGTTCGACCCCTTGACAGTCAGCTGCACCGCAACCTTGACCGGATCGGGCGAGAAGCCGTCGGTATCGGCGAAATCCTCGGCGTAATAGACACCGTCGGGGATCTCTTCGATCGATTTGCGGATGATGCGTTCGGTGTAGCCGATCAACTCCTTCATCGCGGCCTTCACCGTCGTCAGCCCATACCGCCGGGCGGCGCGCTGCAGTTCCTGCTCGGCGGCCCGCAACGCACCGAGATGCGCCTGAAGGTCGCCTTCGATAAAGAAGGGCGTCCGCGTATTGTTCATGATGATCGCTAGGAAATCGGGATTGATTTCATAGTTCTCATAGAGCTTGATCGGCGGGATGCGCAGCCCTTCGGCGGCCACGTGGGTCGAGAACGACATCCCCCCCGCGGCACCGCCACCCAGGTCCATCCAGTGACCGCGACTCACCGCGAAGCCAAGCACTTCCTCTTCGTAGAAGACCGGCATGATGAAGGTGATATCGTTGGTATGCGTGCCGCCCTGATAGGGATCGTTCAGCGCATAGATATCGCCCGGTTTCATCGTCTCGATGGGATACTTCCGGGCCGCGGCGTCGGCGCTGTACTGCATCGCCGCCAAGTGGACCGGGCAGTTCGCGGCCTGTGCCAGAAGGCGAAGCTCGGGGTCGGAGACCGCATTCGAAAAGTCGAGGATATCGGCCAGGATCGGCGAGAACGAGGTGCGTTGCATGATCGTGGAC
>JAOARA010000307.1 GCA_025211115.1 Roseicyclus sp.
GTCATGGACAGCCTGTCCATGGTGCTGCTGACGGTTCCGATCGTCTTTCCGATCATGTCGGTGCTGGAGTTCGGGATGAGCCCGTCGGATTTCGGCATCTGGTTCGGCGTCCTGGCGCTGATCGTGGTCGAGGTCGGACTGATCGCGCCGCCGGTGGGGATGAACCTGTTCATCATCAATTCGATGGCAAGGGACACGCCCATCGTCCAGACCTACAAGGGCGCCCTGCCCTTCGTGGTGACCGACATCGTCCGGGTGATCTTCCTCGCCGCCTTCCCGGCCGTCACGCTCTGGCTGGTCTGGGTGATCGACGCGCAGTAACGCAAGCCGCGCGGGTGCCGGTCCCGGTGCCCGCATGTGCAGGGCACCGTCGCCACGGGGCGGCGGCTGCCCCGGTAACCCGGATCGCGCGGAATTTCAGGGGCGACCGCTCACTCGCCGATCCGGCGGATCTTCCTGAGCAGGCCGACAAGGGTGTCGACCTCGTCCCGCGACAGGCTTGCCAGCAGGCTCGCCTCGTGGGCGCGCACGGTTTCCAGCGCCTCGAGATAGGCGGCCTTGCCCGCCGCAGTGGGCATCAGCGCCTGCACCCGCCGATCACCGGGGACCGGTTTGCGCATCACGAAGCCGCGGGCCTGAAGCTCGTCGGCGATGGCGACCAGCCCCGACCGCTCGATCCCCAGCCTGCGGGCAAGGTCGCTTTGCGTGATGCCCGGCGTATGCACGATCAGCGACAACGCCGAGAACACCCGCGGGGCAAGGCCATCCTCGCCGAGGGCGCGGCGGAAATCGGCGTCGACGATGACATAGGCCCGCTTGAGGTTGTAGCCGACGAAATCCTCGAGGTCGGCATGCTCATCGGACGGCAGGATGCCGGGTGCGGATGTCGCAGTCGCGCGTGTCATGCGGCCTCTCCTTGATGGACGGAACAGTCCCTTCAGTCTATATTGTTAACCGCTGAAACAATCAATCCGCTCGCCGCGCCCCGAGCGTTGCCGGGACAGACCGCGGCGCACCGGGATCCTGCGGTCGCTAACCCACAAAACTGTTCACCTTTTTAACAGAAATGGGTATCATCCGGCGCGACAGGTGCAGCACGAGGGAGGGACGCGTGCAGGATCGGGCCGGGCTGGGTGCCATCGTGCCCCATGGCGCACAGGGATCAGAGGCACGAGCGGCGGCGGCAACATCCGCGCTCCGGCCACGGCAATTGGCCGACTGCGGCAACCATCCGTCTTTCCGGCGCAGCGCGCCCGGCACCGCGCCAACCGGGGGCTTGGGCACATGACAGCGACCCGTCTGGGCCAGGGCGATTTCTGGCAGCCCGAATTCACCTATGATCACCGGGATGACGGCACCATCCTGATGGCGCAGGTCGGGGCCCTGCCCGGCCATCCGCCGACTCTGGCCGACTACCTCGACAGATGGGCCGATGCGGCCCCCGAGCGGACATGGATCGCGCGGCGGCGGAACGGCGGCGACTGGCAGCGCATCAGCTACGCCGAGGCCCGCGCCAAGGCGAGGGTGATCGGCGGCGCGCTGCTGGCGATGGGGCTTGGGCCGGACCGGCCGCTCCTGATCCTGTCGGAAAACAGCCTCGAACACGCGCTGCTGGGGGCCGCGTGTTTCTACAGCGGCATCCCCTATGCGCCGCTCTCCCCGGCCTATTCGCTGGTCTCCAAGGACCACGGCAAGCTCAAGGACATCGCGGCGACCCTGCACCCCGGTGCGGTCTTCGCCGAGGATGGCGCGGCCTTCGCCGGCGCCTTCGCCTCCATCGCCGCACCGGGGCGCGCGGTGATCACGTGCAACGGGTCGCCCGACGGCGCGGTCTCCTTCGACGACCTGTTGGGCGGAGACCCGGCGCTTGCGGATCGCGCGCGCGCGGACCTGACCGGCGAGACGGTGGTGAAATACCTGCTGACCTCGGGCTCCACCGGTGCGCCCAAGGCGGTCATCAACACCAACGCCATGATCTGCGCCATGCAGGCCATGGTGCGCGACTGCTACCGGTTCCTCGAGAAAGCCCCGCCCGTCGTGCTGGACTGGGCCCCGTGGAACCATACCGCGGCGGGCAACAAGGTGTCGTATCTCGTGCTGACCAACGGCGGCACCTATTACATCGACGACGGCCGCCCGGTGCCCGGCAAGTTCGACGAAACCCTGCGCAACCTGCGCGAAATCCCCTGCACCTGGTATTTCAACGTGCCCGTCGGCTGGGACATGCTGGTCGACGCGCTCGAGGCCGACGCCACGCTGGCGCAGACCTTCTTCGGCAACCTCGGCATGATGTTCTACGCCGGCGCGGGCATGGCGCAGCACACCTGGGACGCGCTGCGCCGCCTGTCGGTCAGGACCACGGGCCGCGAGGTGCTGCTGGCCACGGGCCTCGGCGCGACCGAAACCGCGCCCTTCGCGCTGGCCTGCACCGAGGTGCAGGACAAGGCGGGCAACGTGGGCGTACCGTCGCGCGGGCTGACGATGAAACTGGTGCCCGCGGGCGGCAAGATGGAACTGCGCCTGAAGGGGCCGACGATCACGCCCGGCTATTACGGCGACCCGGCCAGGACCGCCGAGGCCTTCGACGACGAGGGGTTCTATTGCATGGGCGACGCGCTGCGCCCCGCCGATCCGCAGGATTTCTCCAAGGGGTTCTTCTTCGACGGGCGCGTTGCGGAAAACTTCAAGCTGAACACCGGCACATGGGTCGCGGTGGGTGCGGTCCGCGCGGCGCTGGTCGATGCAATGGGCGGGCTGGTGCGCGACGCGGTGATCGTGGGCGAGAACGAGGCGCAGCTGGGCGCGCTGCTGCTTTTGTCGGACCGGGCGCAGGCCCTGCCCGAGGCCGAGCGGCAGGCCGCCCTGACCGAGGCGCTGACGCAGGCGGCAAAGGCCGCGACCGGATCGGCCAGCCGGGTCCGGCGCGCCGCCATCCTGCCCCGCGCCCCCAGTTTCGAGCTGGGCGAGATCA
>JAOARA010000308.1 GCA_025211115.1 Roseicyclus sp.
CCCGGCGTCAGCAGAAGCGGCACCAGCGCCCAGAACAGCCAGTGGCGCAGCACCTCGGGCCGGGTCCAGTGCCGCCCGCCGATCCCCGGCGCGCCCGTGGCCTCGGCGCTGCCTTGCGGCGCGCGGGCCTGCGCCAGAAGCCAGACGAGCAGCGGCAGGACGGCCAGCAGGAGGACAGCCGCCACCACGCCCCATGACGCGCGCCAGCCGATCGCGGCCAGCAGCAGGACCGCCGGAAGCGGCAGCAGCACCTCGCCCAGCGGGTAGCCGAGGTTGGTCAGCGCCATGGCGCGGCCACGCGTGGCCACGAACCAGCGCGCCATGGCGGTCATCTTGATGTGGCTGAACATCCCCTGCCCGCAGAAGCGGAGCAGGAAAACCGCGATGCCGAGCGTCCAGAGCGACTGGCCCAGCGCCATCAGCAGCGCCGCCCCCGCGAAAGCGCCCGCGATCATCGGTGCCAACCGCGACAGGCGCACGGTGTCGGCCCAGCCGCCGCGCCCCAGCAGGAGCGCCGCGGAGGAGAGCGTCGCAACCGTGTAGATCAGGCCCCAGTCACCGTCCGACAGGCCGTATTCCGCCCGGATCTCGCCCGCGAAGAGCGAGATGAACCAGGTCTGTCCAAAGGACGAACCGAAGGCGAGCAGCAGGCCCGTGGCGAGCCAGCGCCGGTTCTCGGCCAGGAAGCGAAGCATCGGGAAGCCGTCAGAGAAGGGTGCGTTCCACCACCCAGTATGCCCCGACCGCCGAAATGGCCAGAGAGGCCGGGATGGCGACGGCCTTCCGATACCAGCTGCGATGCAGGAACCAGCCCACCAGCGCAAAGGCCATGGCGATGACCGCCAGCTGCCCGAACTCCACCCCGATGTTGAAGCCCACCAGGGCGACCGCGAAACGCTCGGACGCGATGCCGTAATCCCCCAGCACGCTGGCAAAGCCCAGCCCGTGCAAGAGGCCGAAGGCAAAGACCAACGCCGTGCGCCCGCGGGTGGTGCCCCGGCCGATGGTGTTCTCGATGCCGACGTAGACGATGGAGGCCGCGATCAGCGGCTCGACCACCGCCGCGGGCACGGTGACGATGTTCGTGGCGGCCAGCGCCAGCGTGATCGTGTGCGCGACCGTGAAGGCCGAGACCTGCCACAGGAGCGGCCGCAGCTGCGTGGCGAAGAAGAACAGGCCGAGCACGAAGAGGATATGGTCGAGGCCAAGCGGCACGATATGCTCGAACCCCGCCCCGATGTAGCGCAGGAAGACGGCGCCGGCGCCCTCGGTCAGCACCTCGGCGCGGGGAAGCTCCGGCGTGAGCTCGCCGCCGGACAGGAACCCTTCGTAGGCGTCTTCGCCGCCGCCCACCTGCCGCGGCACGAAGGTGCCGTAGCCGGGCGCAAGGCCGAGGCGGACGCCTGCCTGCCCCTCGGGCAGATCAGCGGCGATGGTCAGGATGCTGTCGCGCGGCAACTCCAGGTCGCCCGCGGCGGGGATGGCGACCTCCACGATCTCGGGCGTCAGGCGCTGCCCCTCCACCTCGATCAGGAACCCGCGCGCGATGCGGGGCCAGTCGGCGCGCAGCGCGGCCTCGAGCGTATCGGGCTCCATCGCGCGGAACCGGTCGTAAAGGAACGCCTCGGGCGCGTCGTTGGTGTCTTCGACGGTGGCAAGGTCGATGCCCGCAAGGATCGTTTCCAGCGTGATCCGCAGCGTCAGGGTGACCTCATCGGCCCCGACCTCGACATCCGCGATGGTCGGCCGGATCTCGTGCGCGCGCGCACCTGCCGAGATCGTGAGCAGAAGCGCCATTGACAGCGCAAGCGCGCGGGACAGGATCATGGGAAACATGGAAGAGGGCCGATCGATGAAAGTTTTGCACATTGCGCTGACAGTTGCGGCGATTGCTGCCGGGGGCAAGGGTCTGGCGCACGAGTTCTGGATCGACCCCGCCGCCTTCCGGCTTGCTCCGGGCGAGGTGCTGGCCGCCGACCTGCGCGTGGGCGAAGAGTTGCGCGGCAGCAGCCAGCCCTACCTCACCCGCAATTTCACCCGCTTCGAGGTGGTCACCCCCGAGGGCACGCGGGCCGTAGAGGGGCGACTGGGCGCCATCCCCGCGCTCGAGATGGCGGACCTGCCCGAGGGGCTGGCCGTCGTGGTTCACGAGACGACCGGGCGCGACCTGACCTGGTCCGAGTGGGAGCGGTTCACCGGCTTCGCCGACCACAAGGACCTGGGCGACGTGGCCGCGATGCAGGCCGCCCGCGGCCTCGACCGGGAGGGGGTGCGCGAGGAGTTTTTCAGATACGCCAAGGCGCTGATCGCCGTGGGCGGCGGTGCGGGCGCGGACGCGCGTGCAGGCATGCGGACGGAGTTCGTGGCGCTGGCCAATCCCTATACCGACGATCTGTCGGGCGGCTTTCCCGTTCAACTCTGGCTGGGCGACGCCCCGCGCGCCGATGAACAGGTCGAGATGTTCGCCGAGGCCCCCGACGGCACGGTCACGGTGACGCTGCACCGCACGGATGCCGAGGGGATCGCGCGTCTGCCCGTCACGCCGGGGCATCGCTACATGATCGACGCCGTCACGCTGGAAGCGGTCGAGCCCGTGGCCGAGACGGACCCGGAGTGGCGCACGCTCTGGGCCAACATGACCTTCGCGGTGCCCGAGTAACCTTTCGCCACCTTGCCGGGGCCGGGCGGGGGCGTTAAAGCACCCTCGTTCGACCGAGGAGATGACCCATGGACAAGTTCACCACCCTGACCGGGATCGCGGCGCCCATGCCGCTGGTCAACATCGACACCGACATGATCATCCCCAAGCAGTTCCTGAAGACGATCCAGCGCTCGGGCCTTGGCAAGAACCTGTTCGACGAGATGCGCTACGACACCGACGGCAACGAGATCCCCGATTTCGTGCTGAACCAGCCGGCCTATCGCAATGCGCAGATCCTTGTCGCGGGCGACAACTTCGGCTGCGGCTCGTCGCGCGAACACGCGCCCTGGGCGCTGCTGGATTTCGGCATCCGCTGCGTGATCTCGACCAGCTTCGCGGACATCTTCTTCAACAACTGCTTCAAGAACGGCATCCTGCCCATCGTTCTGCCGCAAGAAGACGTCGACAAGCTGATGGATGACGCCAGCCGCGGCGCGAACGCGACCGTGACGGTCGACCTGGAAAACCAGACCATCACCGGCCCGGACGGCGGCGAGATCCGCTTCGAGGTCGATGCCTTCCGCAAGCATTGCCTGCTGAACGGGCTCGACGACATCGGCCTGACGCTGGAAAAGGCCGCCGCCATCGACAGTTTCGAGGCCCAGACCTCGCAAACGCGCCCCTGGGTCTGAGACAGCGACCCGACCCGCCATCGCCGCAGCCCCTGCGCGCCCGCCCGGCGCGTCAGGTGTGATGCAAAGCGGCGACACCCCCTGCGGGAATGGGGCGGAATTATGGCAAAACCGCGTCGCAATTCTTGCGTCGCGGCATCGCTTTGGGCAACCTCTCGCCAAAACAAGGCCTTGGCTGCCGGCGTTCGGCAGATCGGGTAATAAGTGCCGGGGCATCGCGCCCCAGCGGTGACGAGGTAGAGGCAGTGCTTTCAAGGCTCCTGGGTGCTTTGGTGCGGGCGGCAATCGTTGTCGTCGTGGTGGCGACGCCGTCGCTGCTTGTGCCCGGAACCACCC
>JAOARA010000309.1 GCA_025211115.1 Roseicyclus sp.
ACGGCGTGCTGCGCGAGCGGATGAAGCTGGCGCTGAACGGGCTGGTCGCCGTGGCGGTGATCGTGGACGAAGACGACGTGCTGCTGGAAGACAGCTGGGTGCAGCTGCGCGGCCTGCCCGAGACGGCGGGCAATGGCGCTGACCTTGCCGAGATGATCGAGGATGCGCTGGCCGAGGCGATGCCCCGCTTCGACGCCAAGACGGTGATGGACGACGACCGGCTGCAAGAGGCAGTGCGCCGCATCACGCGCAACCTGTGCCTGAGCGAGATCGGCAAGAAGCCCGAGGTGGCGGTCCTGATCTCGCGGCTGATGGCCGCCTGACGCAAGACGGCCCGCGCCGGGGGGGCGCGGGCCGTTTCTTTTCCTGTTCCTGTCAGTCTGTCAGGCGTCGGTGTCGGTGGGTTCCGGCGCGGCGCTTGCCTCTGGTGCGGGCTGCGCCTCGGGCGCGGGGTCCTGCACGGCCTCCGTCTCCACCTTCTTGCGGCGACGCGTGCGCTTGGGCTTGGGCGCTTCGGCCTTGGCTTGCGTTTCGACCGTCTCTACCGCTGCGGCGGGGGCGTCCTGATCGGCGGTGTCCGCCGCATCGCTCGGGGCGTCCTGCGCGTCGGCGGTGGGCTGGGCGGCCGGACGGCCGCGGCGCTCGTCGAAACTCAGCGCGATGAAATCGGGCAGGTGGTCGCCCATGCCGACCACGCGGCCCCGGTCGCCCCTGTCCCTGTCGCGCCCGCCACGCTCGCGCGTGGGCCGGCCACGGCCGCCACGCTCGCGCGGGGGCTCGTCGGGGGCCGTATCGACCGGCGCATCCTGCGCCTTGGCGGGGCTGTCGGCCGCGCCGCTCTCGGCATCCCGATCACGCCCGCCGCGGCGACGGGTGCCGCGTGAGCGGCTGCGAGAGCCGCCGCGTTCCTCGGTCTTGTCCTCGGCCCCGGCATCGCCGCGCTCTGCGGCTGCGCCGCCGGGGGTCCAGGGCAGATCGGCCCGCGGGATCGCCGCCTCGATCAGGCTTTCGATCGCGCCGAGATACTTGTCGTCGCTGGGCACCGCGATGGTGATCGCCACGCCCGAGCGGCCCGCGCGGCCGGTGCGGCCGATGCGGTGGACGTAATCCTCGGCATGGCTGGGCACGTCGTAGTTGAAGACATGGCTGACATTCGGAATATCAAGCCCGCGCGCGGCCACGTCCGAGGCCACGAGGAAGCGGATCGAGCCGTCGCGGAAGCCGTCAAGCGTGCGCATCCGGTGCGACTGGTCGAGGTCGCCGTGGATCGGCTCGGCGTTCAGGCCGTGCTTTTTCAGCGACTTGGCGACGATATCCACGTCCACCTTGCGGTTGCAGAAGATGATGGCGTTGGTGCAGCGCTCACCCTCGCCTTCGATGGCCGAGCGCAGCATCTGGCGCTTGTCCTTGGCGCTGGTGTCGCGGCGCGTCGGCTTGAACTGCAGCAGGCGCTGTTCGATCGTGTCCGAGGTGCTGGATTGCCGCGCAACCTCGATCCGGGCGGGGTTCGACAGGAAGGTGTTGGTGATCCGCTCGATCTCGGGCGCCATGGTGGCCGAGTAGAACATCGTCTGGCGCGTGAAGGGCACAAGGCCGAAGATCCGCTCGATATCGGGGATGAAGCCCATGTCGAGCATCCGGTCGGCCTCGTCCACGACCATGACCTTCACGTCGGTGAGGATCAGCTTGCCGCGCTCGAAATGGTCGAGCAGGCGGCCGGGCGTGGCGATCAGAACGTCGACGCCCTTGTCGATCAGGGCGTCCTGCTCCTTGAAGCTGACGCCGCCGATCAGCAGCGCCTTGGTCAGCTTGACGTATTTGGCGTAGGTGTCGAAATTCTCGGCCACCTGTGCCGCCAGCTCGCGCGTGGGGCAAAGCACAAGGCTTCGCGGCATCCGCGCGCGGGCGCGGCCGCGGGCCAGCGCCGTGATCATCGGCAGGGTAAAGCTGGCCGTCTTGCCGGTGCCGGTCTGGGCGATGCCCAGCACGTCGCGCCCTTCGAGCGCGTGGGGAACGGCGCCGGCCTGGATCGGGGTGGGGGTTTCGTAACCGGCTTCGGTTACGGCCTTGAGAACCTTGGGATTAAGGTTGAGGTCGGAAAAGCTCGTCATATGCGTCCAATCTGGCCGGGACACTCCCGGCGGTGAGATCTGGAGCGCATGGCCGTCGCGCTCCGCGGGTCGTCGGCATCGCGCGGACCGCGACGCTTGCGCGGACATATGCGAAAAGGCGGGCCACGTCAAACGAGGGTGGATTCGGCGCGTGGCTCACATGGCCGCGGCCGCCCGGAAGAGGGCGGCAGGCACCGCGATGTCGACGGTGCCCGAGGGGCCGACAAGGCGCGCGGACAACCCGCGCTCGGCGGCCTGAGCGAAGAGCGCCTGCGACAGGAAGATCATGCCCACCGGCGCGTCGCGGCAATGGCCGTGCGTGCAGCCAAGGCCACGGGTGCGGGCGTAGGGCAGTTCGATGCCGTCGCTCCACGCCTCACTGAACCACAGGCGATGGACGCCATCGCGGCGCTGCCCGATGACGAGGGCGCGCACCGTCTCGGCACGCCGGGTGACGTGGATGACATGCCCCATGAGGACGTGATGGGGATGGTCCGAGATGCGCATCTGCGCGGAATAGCTGCCCGACACGCCCGTCTGGGCGTTCGACAGCATCCCGCCCCCCTGCGCCAGCGCCTGCACGGCGGTCAGCCACAGGAACAGGGTGAAGACGAAGCAAAGCGTGTGCCACCGGATCAACATGGGCGCAGCCTGACCCATGCCGGGTTAAGGCCGGGTTAATGCGGAGCGTTCACCGCGCTGGTGTGCAGGGCGGGCCGGTAGCCCGCGCGCAGCACGGCCACGGTGGGCGCGGGGGTCAGCACGGTTACGGGTGCGTCGGGCTGGGGCAGGGGCGGGCCATAGCCCCATAGCCAAAACGGGCGCATGCCGGTCGCCGTGACCAGATGGGCCTGCCCCTCCCTCGACACGAAACTGCCCTCGGGCAGGCCAGGGGCCGGGGCCTCGTGCCGGACCTGCCGCCTTTGCCGCGTCACCCGCGCGGCATGAAGCGCGCAGTCCATCGCCCGATGCCCCGCCGCCCCATGCACCGCGGCCCAGGCCGCTTTCCACGCCGCATAGGCCGCCGGGCGGCAATAGGCGCAGGGCCGGTGACCCGCGGCCAGCGCCACCGCCTCGTCGAGGAAGAAGAGCGGCGTCCAGCCGCGCGCCGGTTGCGGCCCGTGGTAACGCCCGCGCGGGTGGGTCAGGGTGCAGATGATCCAATGCGGATGCGTCCAGCGCCGTGGCCCGAGCCGCCCCTCCGCGTCGAACCCCAGTATCCCGCGATTGCCGGTGAACAGGCCGCGCGCGGGGTCGGCGACGATCTCGCCGGTGGGCAGGACGCGGTTCTGCAGGGGCATGGAGCCCGGCCCCGTTCAGTCGGTGGTCCAGACCGCCATGGCGATGCCGCCCGGCGCGAGGAATTCGAACCGGCGACCGCCGGGAAAGGCGAAGATGTCTTGCGTGATCTCGGCCCCCGCGGCGGTCACTTGCGCCAGCGCGGCCTCCAGGTCTTCGGCGCGCAGCACGATCAGCGGCGCGCGCGCGGCACCGCGTTCCAGCCCGCCGCCGGTGCCCGCGCGCTGGATGTCACGGTAATCGGGGCCATAGTCCACGAACTCCCAGCCGAAGGCGGCGGCGAAGAAGGATTGCGTGGCTTCGAGCTCGGGCGAGGTGAACTCGACATAGTCGATGGGAAGGGTGATGGGCGACGTGGAGGACATGGGGGCACCTTGCGTGTTCACTATCCGTTCACGCTGCCCGCGGAGCGCCGCCCTGTCAACGCCCTCCAGCCAACGCCCGCCTCAGACCATCAGCTCTTTCGTCGCCGACAGCGTCACGTCCGGATAATCGCGCGCAACCCGGTCGATGTCCCATTGCAGGCGCGTGAGATACACGGGATCGCCGTCATTGTCGGTCGCCATGTGCTGCTTGTTGGCCGCGCCGAATTTCTCGACCGCCTCCTTGGCGCCATGCACCCAGCGGGCCGAGGTGAATTGCGACCCCTCGAAGCGGACGGGTAGGCCATATTCCAGCTCGATCCGGGAGGCGAGAACCTCGAACTGCAGCGCGCCCACGACGCCCACGATGAAGCCCGAGCCGAAGCTGGGCTTGAAGACCTTGGCCGCGCCCTCTTCGGCGAATTGCATCAGGGCCTTTTCCATGTGCTTGGCCTTCATCGGGTCGCCCGCACGGCAGCTTTGCAGCAGCTCGGGCGCGAAGGAGGGGATGCCGGTGAAGCGCAGGGCCTCGCCCTCGGTCAGGGCGTCGCCGATGCGCAATTGCCCGTGGTTCGGAATGCCGATGATATCGCCGGCCCATGCCTCTTCGGCCAGTTCGCGGTCCGAGGCGAGGAACATCACCGGGTTCGAGATTGCCATGGGCTTTTTCGACCGCACATGGGTCAGCTTCATCCCCCGTTCGAAATGCCCCGAGACAAGCCGCACGAAGGCCACCCGGTCGCGGTGCTTGGGGTCCATGTTGGCCTGCACCTTGAAGACGAAGCCCGCGACCTTGGTCTCTTCGGGGGCGACCTGCCGGGGTTCGGCGGGCTGCACCTGCGGCTCGGGGCCGTATTCGGCGATGCCGTCCATCAGCTCCTTCACCCCGAAGGAATTGATCGCCGAACCGAACCAGATCGGCGTGAGCGAGCCCTCGAGGAAAGCGGCGTGGTCGAAGGGCGGCAAGAGCTCGCGCGCCATCTCGATTTCTTCGCGCAGCTTCTCCAGCTGGGCGGCGGGGACGTGCTGGGCGAGCTTGGGGTCGTCGAGCCCCGCGATCTTGATCGATTCCGCCACCTTGTTGCGGTCGGCGCGGTCCATCAGCTCGAGCCGGTCGTGGATCAGGTCGTAACAGCCCAGGAACTCGCGCCCCATGCCGATCGGCCAGCTGGCCGGCGTCACGTCGATGGCGAGGTTCTCCTGGATCTCGTCGATGATCTCGAAGGTGTCGCGGCTTTCGCGGTCCATCTTGTTGCAGAAGGTCAGGATCGGCAGGTCGCGCATGCGGCAGACCTCGAACAGTTTCTGCGTCTGGCTTTCCACGCCCTTGGCCCCGTCGATCACCATGATCGCGGCATCCACGGCGGTCAGCGTGCGATAGGTGTCTTCCGAGAAATCGCTGTGGCCGGGCGTGTCGACGAGGTTGAAGCGGTAGCTGCGCGTCGCGCCCGCGTAATCGAAGCTCATCGCCGAGGCCGAGACCGAGATGCCGCGGTCCTTCTCCATCTGCATGAAGTCCGAGCGCGTGCGCCGCGCCTCGCCCTTGGCGCGGACCTGTCCGGCCATCTGGATCGCGCCGCCGTAGAGCAGGAATTTCTCGGTCAGCGTCGTCTTGCCCGCATCGGGGTGCGAGATGATCGCAAAGGTCCGGCGCCGCGCGATCTCGGGCGGCAGGGCGGGGCGGTTGGTGGGGGCGATGTCCAGCATGGGCGCGATATAGGCGAGGCGACAGGCCGGGGCAATCGCCCGTGGCAGGGTCAGCCGGGGGCGCGGCCGGTGCGGGGCGCGCGGGTCAGCCGCGCCGCGGCATCGCCCAGCGGCGACAGGTCGGCCTCGTCGACCTCGACCTTGTGGGCGGCGAAGGGGTCCTCGGCGTCCGGCGCAAGCGTCAGGTCCGCGGGCAGGCGGGCGCGCAGATCGGCGGTGACCAGCAGGCTTTCCACCGCGATCCCCTCGGCGAAGATGATCTCGTTGCCGTCGAAGACCAGCTGGTAGCTGTCGATATGCCCGCCTTCCTCGCGCGTGACGGTGGTGCCGTTGACCAGCAACTCGGCCTTGACCAGCACCTCGGAGCGGCCGGTGCCGATCTCGTCGCGGCGCTGCCAGATGAACAGGCGATGGTGCGGCGACAGGCGCAGGTCGCGGGCGGTGTTGAGCGTGCCCTCGGCGATGCGGATCGGGGCGCCCACGCCCACGGCGCGGCGGGTCTGGTGGCCGATCCAGCGGATCGGGCGGGGCCCGTGGTCGCGGGTCAGGAGCATGTCGCCGACCTGCAGATCCTCGACCGGGCGTTGCGCGCCGCTGGCCAGCGTCAGATGCGTGCCCGCGTAGAAGCTGACCGAGGCGATGTCGGCGAAACGGTCCGGGGCCGTCGCCCGCGACGATCCGATCAGCTCGTATTCCGTGCCGGGTTTCAGCGGCGACAGGGGCAGCAGGTGCAAAAGCGTGCCATCCGCCGCGCTGTCATGGCGCAGCACCAGCACCTCGACCATCTCGCCGGCCTCGCCCATCAGGCTGTGGCAATCGGCGATGGTCAGCGCCTCGCCCGGCACGCCCACGTCCGAGCCGCGGGCCACGACCTGCCCGCCGGAGGGACCCTCGCAGATCGTCAGGCGGCGCGGGGCGGCGTCCCGTGCAAGGCGGTAGACATCGCCGGGTATGGCGGCCAGCCCCAGCCCCAGCGCGTCACCCTCGTTGGCGCCGCTGAGCGCCTGCACGGCGCGGGCGGGAAAGATCTTGAACCGGAAGAGCGGGGCGAACTCGGACATGAATGACAAAACGGCACAATGATACACCTCGTTAGGGCGCGGGGGCGCAACGGTCAAGGCTGGCGGCACGCGCCCGGCGTTGCTAGGGAAGACGCCGATCATCGAGAGAGGGAGACAGGGACATGGAGCTGGGAATTTCAGGCAAGCGCGCGCTGGTCTGCGCATCCTCCAAGGGGCTCGGCCGCGGCTGCGCCGAGGCGCTGGCCGAAGCCGGCGTGGACCTCGTGCTGAACGCGCGCGGGGCCGAGGCGCTCGAGGCGACCGCCGAGGCGATCCGCGCCCGCCACGGCGTCGCCGTGACCACGGTCGCCGCCGACATCACCGAGGAAGACGGCCGCGCCCGCGTGCTGGAGGCCGCGGGCGACCTCGACATCCTCGTGACCAATGCCGGCGGTCCGCCGCCGGGCCTGTGGTCGGACTGGGGCCGCGAGGATTTCATCAAGGCGCTGGACGCCAACATGCTGACGCCCATCGCGCTGATGACGGCGATCCTGCCCGGCATGATCGACCGCGGCTGGGGCCGGGTGGTGAACATCACCTCGCAATCGGTCAAGGCGCCGATCCCGCAGCTTGGCCTGTCGAACGCGGCGCGTACCGGGCTGACCGGCTATGTCGCGGGCACCGCGCGGCAGGTGGCGGGCAAGGGCGTGACCATCAACAACCTGCTGCCCGGCTCGCATGACACCGACCGCGCCGTCGCGCTGGAACGGGGCGTGGCCAAGGCGCAGGATGTCTCGATGGAAGAGGCGCGCAAGATCCGCTGCAGCTCCATCCCCTCGGGGCGCTACGGCACGATCGAGGAGTTCGGCGCGACCTGCGCCTTCCTCTGCTCGCAGCATGCGGGCTTCATCGTGGGGCAGAACATTCTGCTCGATGGCGGCCAGACCAACGCCACGATCTGACCGGCGCGCGGGCCAGACCCTTGCAAGGGTCTGGTCAAGGCCTTGCAAGGCCTTGATCCCCACGCCCTTGCAAGGGCGTGGGCAGATCCTTGCAAGGATCTTGCGCGCCTGTTACCTGCCATTCCGATTGAATTGATCGGGTATCCCTGTCCATGGCCGACGCCCCCCGTCTCGAGCTCGAGCATGTCACCTGCCGTTTCGACGGGCGCGAGGTCGTGTCCGATGTCGGCTTTGCCGTGCGCGCGGGCGAGGTGCTGTGCCTGCTGGGCCCGTCGGGCTGCGGCAAGTCCACCACGCTGCGCGTGATCGCGGGCATCGAGCGGCAGACCGCGGGGGCCGTGCGGGCCGATGGCGCGACCCTGTCGGATGCGGCCACCCATCTGCCGCCCGAGGCGCGCGGCGTCGGGCTGATCTTCCAGGATTTCGCGCTCTTCCCGCATCTGACGGTCGGGCAGAACGTCGCATTCGGCCTGAAGCGGCCGAAACCCGAGATCAAGGCGCGGGTGGCCGAACTGCTCGCCCGCGTCGACCTGGCCGGCTACGCCGATGCCACGCCGCACATGCTGTCGGGCGGCGAGCAGCAGCGCGTGGCCCTCGCCCGCGCGCTGGCACCGCGGCCGCGGATCATGCTGATGGACGAGCCCTTTTCGGGGCTCGACAACCGCCTGCGCGACGGTATCCGCGACGAGACCCTCCAGGTCCTCAAGGAAGAGGGCACCGCCGTCGTTCTCGTGACCCACGAGCCGGAGGAGGCGATGCGCATGGCCGACCAGATCGCGCTGATGCGCGACGGCCGGATCGTGCAGAAGGGCGCGCCCTACAACATCTACAACGCCCCCGCCGACAAGGCCGCGGCCGCGTTCTTCAGCGATATCAACGTCATCCCCGGTCGCGTTCAGGGCGCGCTCTGCGACACCGCCTTCGGCCAGTTCCTCGCGCCCGGCCACGCCGACGGCACCGAGGTCGAGATCGTCTTTCGCCCCCAGCACGTGAAGATCGACTTCGACCGCGGCGGGCGCGGCCCGAACCCGACCCCGCAGGACGGCACGCCCGCCCGCGGCGTGGTCGAGCGCGCGCGTTTCATGGGCCATGAAAGCCTGGTGGAATTCCGCATGGATTTCGACGGCGGCATCCTCAAGGCCACGGTCCCCGCCGTCTTCCTGCCGAAACCGGGCACGCCGCTGTGGCTGACGGTGCGCCGCGACCGCTGTTTCGTCTTCGCCACCAAGCGGTAGGCGCGCGGCGGCCTGAATGCGTTTTGGGGCTTTGATATCCGGCCCGGAGCGCATACCTATGGTGCCCGGAGACTGTAATGCGAGCCGCTTGGCGGACCCATCGGGCTGTGCGGCGCAAGGGAGACTGACATGCTCAACAATATCGGACCGGCAGGCTTGATCCTGATCGCCGTTGTGGTCCTCGTCCTGTTCGGCCGCGGCAAGATCGCGGGCATGATGGGCGAGGTCGGCAAGGGCATCACCGCCTTCAAGCGCGGCGTGAAGGATTCGACCGAAGAGATCGAGAATGCCTCGAAAACGGCCGAGGACGACGGCGCTTCGGCCCGCGACGTCACGCCCCGCAGCGGCGAACGCGACAACGCCTGATCGCGGGTTCCGCCTGTCCCGCGTGCAACCGGGGGGCGGTCCGCCTGAACCGCAAGGACGGTCATGCCTGATATCGGCTGGATGGAGCTTCTCGTGATCGGCGTCGTGGCGCTGATCGTGGTGGGGCCTAAGGATCTTCCGGTGATGTTCCGGAAGCTCGGCCAGTTCACGGGCCGGATCCGGGCCATGGCGCGGGATTTCCAGCGCGCCATGGATGATGCCGCCGACGAGGCGGGCGTGAGCGAGATCAACCGCGACCTGCGCAAGGCCACGGATTTCGCCCGCAACCCGCGCAAGGCCGGCATGAGCGCGCTGAAGGAAAGCTTCGGCGACGACCTGGACCTCGGCCTTGACCCCGAGACCTACCCCGAAGGCTCGGAAACGCGCCGCATCGCCGAGGAAAAGGCCGCCAGGGCGCGCAAGCTGCGCGATGACATCGACGCCCGCCGCAAGGCGCGGGAGGACCAGGGCGCGACCGGCAAGGACAGCGCCGCCGCAGCCGCGGCTGCCGCCGAGGCCCCGCTCGAAGCGCCCGAGCCCGAGGTCACGCAGGACATCGAGCCCGAGCTCGCCCCCGCCCGCACCGGAACCCCCCAGACATGAGCGCAAACGACCCCATCGAGGACAGCTCGGCCCCGCTGGTCGAGCATCTGGCCGAGCTGCGCACGCGGCTGATCCGCGCCGTGCTGGCCTTTGTCGTGGGCATGGTGGCGATGTTCACCGTGGCTGAGCCGATCCTCGAGTTCATCTCGCAGCCGCTGGCCGAGGTGCTGCGCGCCCGCGGCGAGGATGCGCGGCTGATCTTCACCGCGCCGCAGGAAAAGTTCTTCGTCCTCGTCCGCATCTCGATCATCATGGGCTTCGCCGTCAGCTTCCCGGTGATCGCCCACCAGCTGTGGCGCTTCGTGGCGCCCGGCCTTTACAAATCCGAGAAGGGCGCGATCCTGCCCTTCCTGATCGCGTCCCCGGTGCTCTTCGCCATCGGCGCGGCCTTCGCCCATTACGTCGTCACGCCGCTGGCGATGAATTTCTTCATCGGCTTCTCGGATGCGATTCCGGCGCTGGCCAACCTCATCGCGGGCGACGGCACTTTCGAGAACCCGGCCGCGGCCGAGGACGGCATCCAGACCGTGTTCCTCGGGTCTGTCCGCGAAAGCCTCGACCTTGCGCTCAAGTTCATCTTCGCCTTCGGCCTCTGCTTCCAGCTGCCGGTTCTGCTGACGCTGCTGGGCAAGGCCGGGCTGGGCAGCGCCGAGGGGCTGGGCAACGTGCGCAAATGGGCCGTCGTGGGCATCCTGACGCTGGCCGCACTGGTGACCCCGCCCGACGTGATCACGCAGGTGATCCTGTTCACGGTGGTCTACGGGCTTTACGAGATCTCGATCCAGCTCGTGCGCCTCGTGGAGCGTCAGCGCATCAAGCGCATGCGCGCCGAGGGGATCCTGGACGAAGACGAAGAGCTCTGACACCGATGGACGACGCCGTGCTGACCCGCATCGCCGAGGCGCTCGAGCGCCTGCGCCCGCCGCCTGCCGCCGCCCCGGACTGGCACGGGGCAGGAGCCTTTGTCTGGCACGCCGATCCCGACCGGCTTGTGCCCGTGGCGCAGGTGAACCGCGTCGATCTGGAGCTGTTGCAGGGCATCGACCGCTCGCGCGACACGCTGATCGCCAACACCGCGCAATTCGCGCGCGGCCTGCCCGCGAACAACGCGCTTCTGTGGGGCGCGCGGGGGATGGGCAAATCCTCGCTGGTCAAGGCGGTGCATGCCGCCTGCGCGGCGGATGTGCCCGACCTCAAGCTGGTCGAGGTCCAGCGCGAGGATCTGCCCTCCATCGGGCGGCTTCTGACGCTTCTGCGCGCGGCGCCCGTGCGGGTGATCCTGTTCTGCGACGACCTGTCGTTCTCGCATGACGACCAGCATTACAAGTCGCTCAAGGCCGTGCTCGACGGCGGGGTCGAGGGGCGGCCGGAGAACGTGATCTTCTACGCCACCTCGAACCGCCGTCACCTGATGCCGCGCGACATGATCGAGAACGAACGCTCCAGCGCGATCAACCCCTCCGAGGCGGTCGAGGAGAAGGTCTCGCTCTCCGACCGCTTCGGTCTCTGGCTGGGTTTCCACCCCTGCTCGCAGGACGACTACCTGTCGATGATCCGCGGCTATTGCGCGGCCTACGGGGTGACGGTCGAAGACAGCCGCCTTGTCGCCGAGGCGATCGAGTGGCAGGCGACGCGCGGCTCGCGCTCGGGCCGGGTGGCGTGGCAGTTCTTCTGCGATCTCGCGGGCCGCGAGGGCGTCGCTCTCTGACCGCTCAGGCGGCACGCGTGGCGCAGATGCGGTCCTCGGCGGCCTGCATCACCCGGTGCGCGCGGCGGTCCATCATCCTGCGCCAGACCGGCGGAACGGTCGCCAGCATCGCCATGATCGGCAGCGCGTGGGGCAGCGTCGGCCCATCGGCGCGCGGGTCGAGCCGGTCATAGGGCCGGTCGGGGTGCATGTGATGCTCGGAATGGGCGGGGGCGTTCATCATCAGGTAGGAGGTGAAGCCGCGCGGGGCGTTCCAGCTGTGATGCGGGCGCACGGGCTCCACCCGGCCATTGGGCAGGGTCAGCCGCCGCAGCCCGTAATGCTGGATGTAATCCGACAACAGGATCTGCGCGCCGGTCAGCGCCCCCAGCACGATCAGCCCCACGACGCCGACCGGTCCGGCCAGCGCGGCCGCCGTGGCCAGTGCCAGCACCGCGCCGCCGATCCAAAGGGCGTAAGGCGTGCGCCAGCCCTGCGCCGGAAGACCGCGGCGCGCGCGCCGCTCGATCTCGCAGGCGAGCCCGGCCCGGAACGACCCGCGCCACGCGCGCGGCAGGTAGGCCCAGAAGCCCTCACCGGGCAGGGGGGTGTTGGGATCGTCGGCGGTGCCGACATGGCGGTGATGCACCAGCCTGTGCGCCGAGACATGGTGCCCGAAGCCCACCGAGGTATAGACCGCCGCGCCGAGCGCCCGCAGTAGCGGTGAGGTCCGGTGGATCAGCTCATGCGCGTTGGGGTGGCTGACCTGCCCGAAAAAGCTGGCCGTGGCGATCAGCAGCGCGACCTTGCCGCCGGTCGACAGGGCGGGGTGCGACAGGCCGGTCAGCACAAGCGGCAGGAGCGCGAGATGGGTCAGCCCCAGCGCCAGCGAGAGACCGTCGGACCAGGGCGCATGGTCATGGTCCTGCGCGCGCGGCGGCTCCAGCAGCCGGTCCATCGCGGCCGCGACAAGCGTCAGCCAGACCAGCGCCAGCACCGCCCCCATGCCCCAGCCCATCGCGCCGAGCGCGATCAGCAAGGCCGGTGTCAGCGCGGCAAGCGCGTAGCGGGCAATGACGGGCATGCGGCGGGCCCCGAACCGTTGACGATACTCCACGTCGGCCAAGATGGCATGAAACACGGGTGAATCCATGGCCTTCCTTTCATCTGCCCGGCGTATTAGGTGGAAAAGGTCAAGAATTGGTGAAAGGCCGCGCGCCCATGTCCTTCTTCAAGAAGCTCAAGGACCGGATGCTCCGATCCTCGTCGAAGATCGACGAGGGGCTCGATGCGATCATCGAGGAGGGCGCGGTCGAGGAGGCCCCGACGGAGCCGGAGCGGCCGGCCACGGCCCAACCCGCCCCCGCGCCGCAGCCTCCGCGTGCGCCCGAGGCCGAGCCGGCCCCCGCGCCGGAGCCGGAGCCGGAGGCAGACCCGGACCCCGCCCCGCGGCCCCCCGCCGAGCTCGAGCCGATCCGCGTCGAGGACCTGGCCCCGACGCCCGCCGATGCCCCGGCCGCCACGGCAAAGCCCGGCCTTTTGGGGCGGCTGATGGGCCGCAGCGCCGAGCCGCGCCGCGCGCTTGACGACGCGATGCTGGAACAGCTCGAAGAGCTGCTGATCTCGGCCGACATGGGCGTGGACACCGCCCTGCGCGTGACCGCCAACATGGCCGAAGGGCGCTATGGCCGCCTGATGTCGGCCAGCGATATCAAGGGCTTGCTGGCGACCGAGATCGCCCGCGTGATGGAGCCTGTCGCCCGTCCCCTGCCGCTTTACCCAAAGACCCCGCAGGTGGTGCTGGTGGTCGGCGTGAACGGCTCGGGCAAGACCACGACGATCGGCAAGCTCGCCAGCCAGTTCAAGGCGGCGGGCAAATCGGTGGTGATCGCCGCGGGCGACACGTTCCGCGCGGCGGCGGTCGAACAGCTGCAGGTCTGGGGTGAGCGCGCGGGCGTGCCGGTGCTGACCGCGCCGGAAGGGTCCGACCCCGCCGCGCTGGCCTATGACGCCATGACCCGGGCCGAGGCGGACGGCGCGGACCTCCTGATGATCGACACCGCGGGCCGGTTGCAGAACCGCGCCGACCTGATGGAGGAACTGGCCAAGATCGTCCGCGTGATCCGCAAGAAGGACCCGGATGCGCCGCACAACACGCTGCTCGTGCTGGACGCCACCACGGGGCAGAACGCGCTCAGCCAGGTGAAGACCTTTCAAGCCATGGCCGATGTCTCGGGCCTTGTGATGACCAAGCTGGACGGCACCGCCAAGGGTGGCGTCCTCGTGGCGCTGGCGGACCAGTTCGGCCTGCCGATCCACGCGATCGGGGTGGGGGAGCAAATTGACGATTTGCAACCTTTTGATCCGCAAGACTTTGCCAATGCCCTGGTCGGGGTTGAAGATTTCTCGCAATGATCCACAGCCCCTGTGAGTGGATCGGAGCGCGCCCCCGTGGCGTGCCCGCCCCCGACCGGACCCTTTGCGCATGAGCGCCTGGATCACCTCCATCGAAGGCACCGAGGCCGCGGCCTCCGTCGCCATGGCGCTGGCGCTGCTTGCCGCGCTTCTGCACGCCGTCTTCGGGGCGTTGCAAAAGGGGCGGCATGATCCGCTGCTCGCGCGCGGCGTGATCGACGCCTCCTACGGGCTGATGGCCGCGCCCATCGCCCTTTTCGTCGTGCCCTGGCCCGAGCCGCACATGTGGCCGATCTTTGCCGGGGCCTTCGTCATTCACGCGCTCTACAAATGGGCGACGCTCGCCAGCTACCGCCGCGGGGCCTACACGGTCGTCTACCCCGTCATGCGCGGCACCGGGCCGCTCTTTGCGATCATCGGCGCCTGGCTGATCTTCGGCGAGACCTTCAACCCGGTGCAATGGCTGGGCGTCGCGGTCCTGCTCGCGGGGCTTTACGGGCTGGCCGCCTACAACATGATCCACGTCACCGTCGCCCGCGACACGCTGGTGCCCGCGCTGGGCTTCGCAGTGCTGACCGGGCTCTTCGTCGCGCTCTACACGACCTATGACGCCTACGGCATCCGCGCCACGGCGGACCCGTTCACCTTTCTCGCGTGGTTCTTTTTCATCGACGGTCTTCTGTTCCCGATCCTCGCCGCACGCTTCTACGCGCGCCTGCCCGAGAAACCGCCGCTTGGCCCGCTGGCGCTGCGCGGCATCTTCGGCGGGCTTGTCGCCTTCGCCTCCTTCGGCTCGATCATGCTGGCCACGCGCCTCGACCAGGTGGGCGAGGCCGCGGTGCTGCGCGAAACCTCGACCGTCTTCGCGGCGCTGATCGGTTGGCTCTTCCTCGGCGAACGGGTCGGGCCGCGTCGCCTTGCGCTGATGGGGTTGATCGCGGCAGGGGCGGTGATAGTTGAGGCGGGTGGCTGAGAGGAGTGCCGATGCGACAGGAACAGACCGTCAATCCCTGGCTGCGCCAGGCGCTGGAACTTGGCCCGCCGATCCTGTTCTTCCTCGCCTACATGCGCTTCCAGGATGCAAGCTGGACCATCGGCGGGCGCGACTACGACGGGTTCATCCTGGTGACGGCCGGCTTCGTGCCGCTGCTCCTGGCCTCGATGGCGGTGCTGTGGAAGCTGACCGGCCGGATCAGCCGCCTGCAGGTCTTCACCGCCGTCATGGTCGTGGTCTTCGGCGGGCTGACCGTCTGGCTCAACGACGAACGCTTCTTCAAGATGAAGACTACGCTGGTCTACGGCTTTTTCGCGGTGACGCTGGGCATCGGGCTTATGCGCGGGCAGGGCTGGCTCAAGGTGCTGATGGGAGAGATGCTGCCGATGTCCGATCACGGCTGGCTGATCCTGTCGCGCCGGATCGCGGCGACCTTCGCGGTGATGGCCGTGGCGAACGAGGCGGTGTGGCGCACGCAATCCACCGAATTCTGGGTGACCTTCGAGACCTTCGCGCTGCCCGCCGTCCTTTTCGTCGCCTTCATGTCGCAGGCGAAGCTGATCGAGCGCGAAAGCCTCAGCGACGCGGCGGACGACGCGGACCGGCAGGGTTAGGCTTTTTCCGAAGCGGTCGCTTCGGCTTGGCCTTCGCCTCGGCATGGCCGGCGACGGCCTCTTCGAGGCCAAGCTGGTCGCGCAGAACGCGGGGCTTCACCTCCTCAACCTCGCCGGGTTTCAGCTCACCCAGCCGGAACGGCCCGTAGGAGACGCGGATCAGCCGGTTCACGTCGAGGCCCACCTCGGCCATCGCGCGCCGGATCTCGCGGTTCTTGCCCTCGCGCAGGCCCACGGTCAGCCAGGCATTCGCGCCCTGCTGCCGGTCGAGGCGCACCTCCATCCCCTGGAAGCGCTCCCCTTCGATCACGAGACCCCGGCGCAGCGGCTCGAGGTCCTCGTCCTTCGGCGCGCCCTTGACCCGCACGCGGTATTTCCGCAGCCAGCCGGTGGCGGGCAGCTCGAGCTTGCGCTTGACGCCCCCGTCATTGGTCAGCAGCAGGAGCCCCTCGGAATTCAGGTCGAGCCGCCCCACGCTCATCACCCGCGGCATCCCCTCGGGCAGCTTGTCGAACACGGTCTCGCGGCCCTTCTCGTCCTTCGCCGTGGTCACGAGGCCGGTGGGCTTGTGATAAAGCCAGAGCCGCGGGCGACCGACCTCGGGGATCGGCTGGCCGTCGAGGGTGATCCGGTCGGCCTCGGTCACGTTCAGCGCGGGGCTGTCGATGATCTTGCCGTTCACGGCGACACGGCCCGCCTCGATCAGGCGCTCCGCCTCGCGGCGGGAGGCGACCCCGGCGCGGCTCAGGCGCTTGGCTATGCGTTCTGCGTCAGACATGAGGACCGCCATAGCGGTTTGACAGGGCGAGCGAAAGACGGGATCAGGGCAGGATGATCGGGTTCACCTCCTTCATGGAAGCCGCGCTGGAGGAAGCGCGGGCGGCGGCAGCGGCGGGCGAGGTGCCCGTGGGTGCCGTCGTGGTGAAGGATGGGACGATCCTGTCGCGTGCGCGCAACCGCATGCGCGAGTTGACGGACCCGACGGCCCATGCCGAGATGCTGGCGATCCGCGCAGCCTGCGCGGCGCTGGGATCCGAGCGGCTCATGGGCTGCGATCTCTGGGTGACGCTGGAGCCTTGCCCGGCTTGCGCGGGCGCGATCGCCGCGGCCCGGCTCTCGCGGCTCTACTACGGGGCGTCCGACCCGAAATCGGGGGGCGTGGCGCAGGGGCCGCGGGTTTTCGACCACCCGCAGGCGCATTGGACGCCCGAGGTCTATGGCGGGATCGCCGAGGCCGAATGCGCAGCGCTGCTCAAGTCGTTCTTCGCCGCGCGGCGCTGAGGGGGGCGGCGGCGTGGCTCGGCCTCCGGCCTGCGCCACGACCGCGGTGGCACCGCTGACGCGGTGCGGTTGCGCCCGGCTCGGTGGATGTCGCGCGGGGTGAGGGCGTCGCTCCCGAAGAGGGGGGGGGGGGGGGG
>JAOARA010000310.1 GCA_025211115.1 Roseicyclus sp.
CTTGCCCTGCTGCGCGAGGGACGCGAAGGCGGTCATCGTGGCGATCTGGTGGCCGGGGTCGAGGCCCGCGATCGGCTCGTCCGCGAGGATCAGGGGGGTGTCCTGCGCCAGCGCGCGGGCGATCAGGACGCGGGCCTGTTCGCCGCCCGAGAGCTCGGTCGCGGGGCGGTGTTCGAATCCGGCAAGGCCCATGGTGGCGATGGCCTGCGCGATGGTCTGGCGGTCCTGCTCTCCGGGGCGCTGGCCTGCCGACAGGTGCGGCGTGCGGCCCAGCGTGACGAGGGTTTCGACGCTGACGGGCCAGGCGATTTCGCGCGCTTGCGGGAGCCATGCGGCGTGCCGCGCGCGGGCCTGTGGCGGCATCTCGGTCAGGGAGGAGCGGCCACTGTGCGGCAAAAGACCGAGCGCGCCGCGCATCAGCGTGGTCTTGCCCGCGCCGTTCGGGCCGATCAGGCCGACGAACTCGCCTTCGGCGATGCTGAGGGTCGCGTGATCCACGACAGGGCAATCGCCGCGGCGGATGGTGAGGGCGTCGAGGGTGAGGGTCATGCGCCCGCCCTCCGCGTCTTGTAGATCAGGTGAAGGAAGAGCGGCGCGCCGACGATGGCCATGAGCACGCCGAGCTTCAGGCCGCGTTCGGGCTGGACGAGGCGCACGGCGATGTCGGCGAGCAGCACCATGGCCGCGCCGCCCAGCGCCGAGGCGGGCAGGAGGACAGAGGGCCGCGCGCCGACGAGCGGGCGCAGCAGGTGCGGCACCACGAGGCCGACGAAGCCGATGGCCCCGGCCACGGCGGTGGCGGCCCCGACGCAGGCGGCGACGCCGAGGACGAGCTGCAGGCGCAGCCTGTCGAGGCGGATGCCGAGCGCGCCCGCGGCATCCTCGCCGAGGGTCAGCGCGTCGAGGCCGCGGCCGAGCGGCAGCAGCAGCGCCCAGCCGAGCGCCATGAAGGGCAGCGCGATCCAGACGTGGGAGAAGGAGCGGTCGGCGAGCGAGCCCATCATCCAGAACACGGTTTCGGCGGTGGCGAAGGGGTTGGGCGAGAGGTTCAGCGCCAGCGAGGTCAGCGCGCCCGCCAAGGCCGAGATGGCGATGCCCGCAAGGATCAGCGTGAGCGATCCGCCGCGCGGGCCCGCGAGCATGAGGATCAGGAGGACGGCGACGGTCGCCCCGGTGAGGGCTGCCAGCGGCAGGGCAAGGGCAAAGGCCGCCGCCGCGCCGGTTTGGAGCGCGATGACCGCGCCCAGCGCGGCAGAGCCTGACACGCCGATCAGACCCGGTTCGGCCAGCGGATTGCGCAGGTAGCCCTGTAGCGCCGCACCCGAGAGGCCGAGGCTGGCGCCGACCATGATGGCGAGCAGGACGCGCGGCAGGCGGATCTCGCGCATCACGAGGGTGATGGCCTCGCCCTGCCCGGTGAGAAGCGCGCGCAGGCTGTCGCCGATGCCGAAGCCCGCGGGGCCCGTGAGCAGCGACAGGAGCGCGAGGGCGAGGGTGAGCGCGGCAAGCGCGGGGAAAAGGGCGCGGGTCATGGTGCGGCCTCCAGCCGTTCGCGCATCTCGACCAGCGCGCGCAGGGCGGCCACGACGCGGGGCGTTCCGCAGGCCCAGTCGGGGCCGCTTTCGTGACCGGCCCCGGTGGCGATCAGCGCCTGCAGCGCGGGGTGGTCGAGCATCGCCTCGGCTTGGCTTGCACCGGGATAGGGGCGGTCGCGGATGACCAGGTCGGGGGCGGCCATGACGAGCAGTTCGAGGGCGATCTGCCCGGTCGCGCTGGGCGCGATTTCCGTGGCGATGTTGCGGAAGCCCGCGCGCGTCAGCAGCTCATGCGCCATGGACCCTTCGCCAAGGCTGTAGCCGTTGGGGAAGTAGATGATGGCGCGGGGGCCGTTGGGGTCGGGGGCGGCCAGCGCCGCCAGATCCGTCTCGAACCGGCGGATCAGGCTCTCTGCCTCGGCCTCACGCCCCATGAGCGCGCCGAAGCGGCGGAGGCGGTCGGGGATGTCGGAGAGCTGCCGGACGCCCTCGACCTGCACCACCTCGACGCCGAGGCGGCGGAGCATGGAGACGGCGGCGGGGTCCGACCATGGGTCGGCGAGGACGAGGTCGGGACGGAGGAGAAAGATCTCCTCGGCGCTGCCGTGGTTGAGCGGGTAGCGCGCGGCCTCCTCGGCCATGGGGGAGGAGACGGGATTGGCGCTGATATGGGAGACGGAGACGAGCTGGCTGGGTGCGGCGAGCATCAGGGCGAACTGGTCGGTGCAGAGGTTCATGGAGACGACGCGAGCGGGCGCGCCCCCTGCGGTCGCGGGGGTCTGCGCGCCCGAAGGCCCCGCCGCGAGGGCGAGGCCAAGGAGAAGGGCGCGCAGGGCGGTCATGTCAGAACCGCGACCGAAGGCCGAGGTAGACGGCCCGGTCGGAGGTGCCGTAGCCGTCGACAAGCTGGTATTGCTCGTCGAGGATATTGTCGATGCGCAGGTATGCATCGATGGACCCGTTCACGGCGTAGGTGAAAGTGGCGTTGGCGACCGTGTAGTCGTCGAGCGTCGGACGGTTGTGGACCGATTGCACCGACAGCGCGGCGGCAAGCCTGTCGGTGATGTCGCCCGTCAGGGTCACTGACAGGTCATGTTCCGGAAATTCGAGGTTCCAGGCGTTGCCCGACGAAAGGGTCGGGTTTTCGCCTGCCGTGTAGGTGTAGCTGCCGTCTATCCGCCATGCGGATGTGATCGGCGTTCCGAATTCCAGTTCCGCACCACGTCGAACCACTGTGCCTGGAATCTGCACGTAGGCACCTGAGACATAGTCTATCACGTTCTCGGTTTCATTCACGAAGAGTGTGCCGCGGAGAAAGGCGTCAGGCCCAAGCCGCCGTTCCACGCCGATATCGGCCGATCGGCTCTCTTCCGGCTGCAATAGTGGATTGCCGCCGAAACGATAGAACATTTCGTATAGCGACGGTTCTCGGAAACTGCGCGCGGCCGAAGCGCGGAATATCCACTCCGATGTCGGCCGCCAAGACGCTGCAAGTCTGCCGGAACTCATACCGCCAAAACGTGCGTGATTATCGTGACGAAGCGTTGTCACGACATCAAGATCCCCAGACGGAGACCAAGCAAGTTCACCAAAGGCGCCAATCGAGTCGTTTTCACCGGCATCTGGTCCGAAATCGCCGATCAAACTGAACGTTTCGCGCGTCGCATCAAGCCCGAAGCGAACAGAGGTGGACGAACTCAGGGTTATTGCACCGAGATAGCTGAGATTCACCCGCTCCCCTGAATAGACGTTGTTTGCCGTATAGAGGGTGGGACCACTGCCGAAATCCCGGACATAGGATCCACGCACATCGCGTTCGATCTGGTAGTAGGTGGCCGTGAGGGTGTTCGTCACGGAACCTGTAGGCCATTCGACGAACGCACGCAGACCGTAGCTGTGGTTGAACGAAATCTCATCAGGGCTACCGTCCGATAGAGGGAAACTCTCTTCGAATTCCACGCGCGCGTTTTCGACAAAACCGTTCACGCCGACGCGGCCGCCGTTTCCGAGCTCATGCCCTAGAGAAAAGCTCAGTCGGGTCGACTCGAAGCCATCTGCCTCGTTGAACCCGTCGTTTTCCTCTGCGGCGGAAAAACCGTCTGTCTGGGTTCTGGTTACGGTCACGGAATAGTCGAGCGGTCCTTGCCGAGCGGCCACGCCGTAAGAGCCGCGCAGCGTGTTGTAACTGCCCCCTTCGATATTGGCGAACTGGGTCACACCCTCTTCCTCGGCACGAAGGGTAGTGATGTTGATGACGCCGCCTATCGCCTCGGAGCCGTAGATGGCCGATTGGCCGCCGCGCAACAGCTCGATCCGTGAGATATCGGACGTGGTCAGGCTGCCGAAATCGAAGGCGGCTTGCGGACCTGAGAGGTCGGCAACATCGATGCCGTCCACGAGAACGCGCACGTAATTCTGGCCGGCACCGCGGATGGTGACGGAGGTGAGTCCACCGACCGGCCCGCGCGACCGAACATCCACGCCCGGCAACCGGGCGATGTAGTCGATGACGCGGGTTTCACCTGTCTCTTCCAGTTCCTCGCGGGTGACGACCGAGACCGTGGCTCCCGTTTCTTCGAGTGTCGTTTCGCCGAATTCCGCGGAAAACACGATCTCACCGAGGTCGAAGACGGTCTGCGCCGGTGCCATGACCGGAAGAAGCAGCGCCAGGGGCAGGGCTGCCGTGAGGTTCAGTTTCATATGTCCCCCTCGCGGGCGCAGATGGCCCGCATGGTCAGTTGCAATGTTCTTGAGGGGGGTCGACGGACCCCTCCCGTGAACGGTGAAGGTGTCACCACGACGGAAGGGTCCGTTGCCCATGGCGCCCACCGCGCCCGGACAGGGTGATCACTTCGGCAGGTCTCCTGACTCGCGGGTCGTCGCGGGAACCGGGCCTTCCCGGGGCAGGTCTTGCCCCAGTGGCATGTGCCGGTTTCGCTCGCCGCTTACAGTTGCGGGGGCAGTCGCGGAGTTGCACCGCGTTCCCTTTTCACCGGAGGGTTGAACCGCCCGGACCGAAGCACACCCGTGGTAGCGCCGCGCGGGGGGAGTCGGCAAGGCCGGAGGCGACCTGTCGCGGTCCGTTTCCGAAAATGCCGCAGGTGGCTTGTGCCCGTCTGCGCGATGCGGCTTGCTGCGGGCCGAGGGACAGGGAGGACGCGATGCCGATCACCGACTGGGACGATGCCTATGCCAATGCCGCGCATATTCCGGGGGCGGAGCGGTTCCTGGCCGACTGGCCCGTTCGCACCGCCGCGCTGCGGGAGCGGCGTGCGCCCGACGTTCTGCGCTACGGGCCCGGCGCGCGGCAGGTGCTGGAGCTGTTTCGACCCGAAAGCGCCGTGCAGGGTCTGACCGTCATCGTGCATGGCGGCTACTGGATGCGGTTTTCACCGGACGAGTTCGGCTTTCTCGCCGAGGGGCCGCTGGCGCGGGGGCAGGCGGTGGCGGCGGTCCGCTACACGCTTGCGCCCGAGGCGCGGATCGCCGGGATCACGGCCGAAATCGCCGCCGCGGTCGCCGTCGCCGCCGAGGCGGTGGCGGGGCCGATCCACCTTGCCGGGCATTCGGCGGGCGGGCAGCTGGTGTCGCGGATGGGCTGTGTGGGGGTGCTGCCCGAGGTCGTGGCAGGGCGAATCGCCCATGTGCTGTCGATCTCGGGGGTGCATGACCTGCGGCCGCTGTTGCGGACGGCGATGAACGAGACCCTGCGGCTGGACCTGGCCGAGGCCGAGGCCGAGAGCCCCGCGTTGCTGACCCCGCGCGAGGGGCTGCGGATCACCTGCGCCGTGGGGGGCGACGAGCGGCCCGAGTTCCTGCGGCAGAATGATTTGCTGGCGAATGTCTGGACGGGGCTGGGGGCCGAGACGCGGGCGGTGCATCTGCCCGGCCTGCATCATTTCGACGTGATCGACGAATTGGCCACGCCCGAGGGCGCGTTGACGCGGCTGTTGCTGGATCAGAGCTTTTCGTAGAGGCCGCCGATGGCGGTCTTGAGGCTGGCGCGATCCTCGGGGCCGAGTTGCTGGAGCATCTTGCTCTCGACTTCGCGGGCGGCGAACTTGAGGCGCGTCACCTCTTCGTCGCCCTTGTCGCTGAGGCGCACGACGAGCCGCCGCCGGTCATCGGTGTCGCGCACGACCGAGATCATCTCGAGATCCTCGAGCCGGCGCTGGGCGCGGCTGACGCGGGCGGCGTCCATCGCGGTCAGGATGCAGAGGTCATGGCTGGAACAGGGCTGATTCGCGGGCAGGGCCATCATGATGCGCCACTCGGGCACCTGGAGGCCCGTGTCCTCCATGATCCGCTGGAACGCACGACCGGCGATGACCGACATCTGGAACAGAAGAAAGTCGGACAGGTCGAATGGAAGGGTATGGGCCTGGTCGCGCATGGTCCCTCCGATTGTGGTCGTGGGGTGGGTTTCGCCTTTTAGTTTAGGGCTTTGTGGCGGCCTGTCGCAAGCAATTTGTCAATCCGGTTGGACAGTCGCGCCGCTGACATATGGCATCTTGGGTGTAGGGCGTTGTTTATGCTCGCCTAAAGGGTGAGTGGATTTTTTGGCGCGCCTCCGACGCGCCGGGTGTTTCCGATGATGGACGCGGGCGGCCCGGTGTCGTCCGAAAGCGACGCTTCGGTCGCATTTTCCGGCTTGCCGCGCTGCCGCCTGCCCCGTATGTGCGGCGGCGGGACACCCCTCCCCAACGAGGGGCGTATATCTGAGAGGGTATCAGATCATGGCACTTGACCACCCGGCAACGCGGCCGGCAAACCCGCGTTTTTCCTCTGGCCCTTGCGCCAAACCCCCCGTTTTCTCGCTGGACAAGCTTTCCGATGCCGCGCTTGGGCGCTCGCATCGTGCGGCGGTCGGCAAGGCCAAGCTGAAGGCCGCGATCGAAGAGACGCGCGCGATTCTCGGCGTGCCCGCCGACTATCGCATCGGCATCGTTCCGGCCTCCGACACCGGCGCCGTGGAAATGGCGATGTGGTCGCTCTTGGGCGCGCGGCCCTGCACGATGATCGCCTGGGAAAGCTTTGGCGCGGGCTGGGTGACCGATGCGGTCAAGCAGCTGAAGCTCGACGCCAAGGTGATGACGGCCGAGTATGGCCAGCTCGTCGATTTCGCGCAGGTCGATTTCGACACCGATGTCGTCTTCACCTGGAACGGCACCACCAGCGGCGTGCGCCTGCCCAATGGCGACGCGATCCCGGCGGATCGGGCCGGGCTGACGATTTGCGACGCCACCAGCGCGGCCTTCGCGCAGGATCTGCCCTGGGACAAGCTGGATGTGACCACCTTCTCCTGGCAGAAGGTCATGGGCGGCGAGGCCGCGCATGGGATGCTGATCCTGAGCCCCCGCGC
>JAOARA010000038.1 GCA_025211115.1 Roseicyclus sp.
GATCAGCGGCAGCGCGTTCGGCGCGAAGATGAAGGCGATGACCGCGGCCAGGATCCAGCCGCCGATCGACAGCGCCTCGCGCACGAAGCCGCGGGCATAGGCGAGGATCGCCGAGATGACGATCACGCCGGCCACGATGCCGTCGACGAGGGTGAAACCTTCCATGCGCCTGCCCTTACCCGTTTCTGCCCGCGCGCGCTATCCCGCGCCGAAGACCTCACCCACGAAGGCGGGAAGATCCGCCATCGCCTGCACTCTTACACCACCGCCCGAGCCTATCTTGCAGCCCGCTGGCGCGATGGCGCTGGAAAAACCAAGTTTCGCGGCTTCTTTCAACCTGTTTTCCGCCTGCGACACCGGACGCAGCGCGCCCGAGAGCGACAGTTCCCCAAAGACCACACAGTCATGGGGCAGCGCCACGTCCTCGCGCGCCGACAGAAGGGCCGCGGCGACGGCAAGGTCGGCGGCGGGTTCCGAGATGCGGATGCCGCCCGCGATGTTGAGGTAGACGTCGAGCCCCGCGAACGAGATGCCCGCCCGCGCCTCGAGCACGGCAAGGATCATCGACAGCCGCCCGCCATCCCAGCCTACAACGGCGCGGCGCGGCTGGCTGAGGGACGAGGGCGCGACAAGCGCCTGGATTTCCACGAGGACGGGGCGCGTCCCCTCGATGCCGGCGAAGACGGTCGCGCCCGGCGCGGGCGTCTCGCGGTCCGACAGGAACAGCGCCGAGGGGTTGGCCACCTCGGCCAATCCCGCGCCGGTCATCTCGAAGACGCCGATCTCGTCGGCGGGGCCGAAGCGGTTCTTCACGCTGCGCAGGATGCGGAACTGGTGCCCGCGCTCGCCCTCGAAATAAAGGACCGTGTCGACCATGTGCTCGACCACGCGGGGGCCCGCGATCTGGCCCTCTTTCGTGACATGGCCCACGAGCATCACCGCGACCCCGCGGCGCTTGGCGAAGCTGGTCAGCTCATGCGCGGAGGCGCGCACCTGTGAGACCGAGCCGGGGGCGGCCTCGACCGTATCGAGCCACATGGTCTGGACCGAGTCGATGATGGCGAGGTCGGGGGTTTCCGCCTCGAGCGTCGTCAGGATGTCGCGCAGGTTGGTCTCGGCCCCCAGCATCACCGCGCTGTCCGCAAGGCCGAGGCGCTGGGCGCGCATGCGGACCTGCGCGGTTGCCTCTTCGCCCGAGACGTAGATCACCTTGGCGCCCGCCCGGGCGAAGCTCGCCGCGGCCTGCAACAGGAGCGTGGACTTGCCGATGCCGGGATCGCCGCCCACCAGCGTGGCCGAGGCCGGGACCAGCCCGCCGCCCAGCACGCGGTCGAACTCGGCGATGCCGGAGGTCTTGCGCGGCGGCGGCTCTTCTTCGGTGCGCAGGTCCGACAGGCCGATCCGCCGCCCCTTGGCGGCCCCGAGCGCCGCCTTGCCGGGGCCGGCCGACAGGGGGGCCTCTTCGCTGATGGTGTTCCACTCGCCGCAGGCGTCGCAGCGCCCCGACCATTTCTTGTGGGTCGCGCCGCAGGCGGAACAGACGAACTGGGTGACGGGCTTGGCCATGGCCCTTGGCTTATCCCGGCAGGCGGCGAAGGGCCAGAGGGCTCAGAGAAGCCCGGTCTGCCAGAGGATCGCAAGGCTCAGGCCCAGCGTCACGGCAAGGCGAAAGCCGATGCTGCGCCGGTCGGCCTGCCGCATCTCGGCCAGCCCGCGGTGAAACCCGTAGGCCAGCGCCCCCGCGATGATCAGCGCGGCCAGCGCGCCATGGCCGGGCAGGGGGGCGATCCGCCCCGCAACCAGCAGCACGAGCCCCGCCGCCGCGGGCGGCCCTGAGCGGCGCGCAAGGTTCAGCGCCATGCCGCGCTTGCGCCCCGTGAGCCGCTCACCCACCAGCCGCTGCACCCATGTCAGGCCCGACAGGGGCGCGTAGACGCCGAGCACGATGGCGGCGGGAAGGATGATCTGCTCCATGCCCCGTGGGCTACCGCAGCGCCCCGCGCTTCGCCAGATGCCCGGTTGCCACGGCCACCCCGAGCGAGACCAGCACGCAGGCCGTGAAGAGCCACAGGCCCCATGCGGTTTCCACCCGTCCCACGGCCACGCCCTTGGCCAGCGTGACATAGACCGCGATGAGGAAGACATCGGCCATGGCGAGCTTGCCGAGGATCTGGACCGCGGGCATGAGCGCGAGCGGTGCTTTCGACAGGTGGACAAGCGCCAGCGCCACGGTCTTGGCCATGGGGGCCACCAGCGCGAAAAGCGCGACCAGCAGGGCCAGCGCGACCTCGCCGCCCCGCTACAGCGCGGCGAGGCCGGAGAGGATCGATATGTCCTCCAACCCGAAGAGCGGCAGCAGCCCCGCGCGCATCAGCGGCGCGGTCCAGGCGAGCGGAAAGAGGATCAGAAGCGCCAGGTTCAGCGCGGCAAGCAGGCGGAGCATGCGCTTATCTGGGGTGTGGCACAGCCGGGGCGCAAGGCTCAGGACGATTGCCGCAACCAGATCACCGCAGCCCCGATGGCGAGGGCAAGGCCGATCCGCGCGAGTTCGCGGGTCAGCGTGGTCTCCTCCCGGATCTCGTTCAGCGACATGTGCAGGCCAAAGGCCAGCCCCGCGGGAAACAGGACCGCGATGATCACGACGACCGAGGGCAGCCCGATCATCGCCCCCGCCAGCACGACGAGCAGCAGCGCGATCATCGCGGGCACGAGATTTGCGATCATGTCGAAGACATGGGTCACGCGGGCGCGCGGCTCGGCCCGGCGCAGGTGTCCCGCCCATGCGAGGAAACTCACCCCGGCATAGGACCACAGCAGCGTGGCCGCGGCCTCGATCACGGCGATAGGCGTCATGGTGGGCCCTCCGGTCCGGGCAGCGTCAGGCCGGGAAAGACCCGCGCGACCTCGGCCGCGTGGTCCGACATCGCGGCGTAGCTGCTGAAGAAGGCGATGGTGGCAAGGATCACCAGCCCGTCCACCCAGGCCGGCCGCGCGCGCGCCGCCAGCGCGCCGATCAGCCAGAACACCCCCGCGCCAAGCCCGCCCGCGAAGCCGGGGATCAGCGCCGGGCCGACCTCCATGCCGAGTGCAAGCGCCGCAAGGACCACCAGCGCCACGCCGCCGCCCGCCAGCGTCACCAGGTGCAGCACCCGCCCGCGCGCCCGCGTCAGGCTGCGGATCAGGCCCGCAAGCGTGATGCTGCCCATCACCGCGAAGACCGACGCGGTGAACAGCATCGGCAGCCACGACAGCAGCCACCCCGTCATGGCAGGCGGCCCCGGCGCGCAGCTGCCGACAGGTCGGCACCGGGCGCCATCAGCGCACCGCCTCGATCGGCCCTTCGGCCGATCCGGTGACGAATTGCCGGAGGTAGGGGTCTTCGGCGGTGTCGATCCTGGTCACGGGGCCGTGCCAGCGGATCCTGCCGTCATGCAGCATGGCGACCTGGTCGGCGATGGCGCGCACGCTGCTCATGTCATGGGTGATGGTCACGGCGGTCGCGCCCATCTCGGTCACGATCTCGCGGATCAGGTCGTTGATCACGCCCGACATGATCGGGTCGAGGCCCGTGGTCGGCTCGTCGAAGAAGATGATCTCGGGCTCGGCGGCGATGGCGCGGGCCAGGCCCACGCGCTTTTGCATCCCGCCCGACAGCTCGGAGGGGTACAGCTCGGCCACGTCCGGCGTCAGGCCCACGCGCCGCAGCTTTTCCACGGCGATCTCGCGGGCCTCGGCCCTGGGGCGTTTCTGCGCGCCGCGCAGCAGGCGAAAGGCGACATTCTGCCAGACCGGCATGGAATCGAAGAGCGCGCCGCCCTGGAACAGCATCCCGAAGCGCGCGAGAAAGGCGTCGCGGTCGCGCGTGGTCACGGCTTGGCCGTCCACCGTGATTTCGCCGCGGTCGGGCGTCACGAGGCCGAGGATGCACTTTAGGCAAACCGATTTCCCGGTGCCCGACCCGCCGATGATCACGCAGCTTTCCCCCTGCGCCACCTCGAGCGTCAGGCCCCGGAGAACCTGTTTGGCCCCGAAGGCCTTGTGGACGTCCGAAAGCGCGATCATGCGGTGAAGAACAGCTCCGTCAGCAGGTAGTTCGAGGCGAGGATCAGGATCGAGGCCGAGACGACGGCGTTCGTCGTGGCCCGCCCCACGCCCTGAGCGCCCCGGCCCGAGGTCATGCCATGGTAGCAGCCCATCAGCGCCACGAGAAACCCGAAGACGGCGCCCTTGATCAGCCCCGAGGTGACATCCCAGGGCTGCAGGAAATCCACGGTGTTCTGCAGATAGGCGGCGGCGTTGAAGCCGAGCCGCGAGGTCGAGACGAGATAGCCGCCGAAAACCCCGATCGCGTCGCCCACGGCCACAAGGATCGGCAAGCTGATCGTGGCTGCAAGGAAGCGGGGAACCGCAAGGTATTTCAACGGGTTGGTCGAAAGCGTCACCAGCGCGTCGATCTGTTCGGTCACCTTCATCGTGCCGATCTCGGCGGCGATGGCGGCAGACACGCGCCCCGCCACCATCAGCCCGCCCAGCACCGGGCCAAGCTCGCGCACGATGCCGATGGCGACGATCTGGGGCACCACGGCCTCGGCGTTGAACCGCGCACCGCCGGCGTAGATCTGCAAGGCCAGTGCGCCCCCGGTGAAAAAGGCGGTCAGGCCCACGACCGGCAGCGACAGCCAGCCGATATGCAGCAGCTGCCAGAGCAGTTCGCGCGGGTAGAAGGGAGGGCGGAGGATGTGGCTGGTCGCGCGCCCGGCAAAGATCGCCACCCGCCCGACCGCGGCGAGCAGCGCCAGCGTGGACCGCCCGAGACCCGCGAGCGGCGCGAAAAGCGGGGTCATCCGCCGATATACCGGCGCTGGTAGCGGGGGCCGAGCGAGGTGAGGATCTCGTAACCGATGGTGCCCGCGGCCTCGGCCAGCGCATCGACGCCCTGCTGCGGGCCGAGGATGTCGAGGTGCTCGGGCGGCTCGGGCAGGTCGGTGATGTCGACCGTCAAAAGGTCCATGGAGACGCGACCGGCAAGCCGACAAACGCGTTCACCGTCAAAGAGTTGTGCGACGCCGCTCATGTAACGGATGAGCCCGTCGGCGTAACCTGCGGAAACCGTTGCAATTCGCGTTGGCCGCTCGGCGATGAAGCCGCCGCCGTAGCCCACGAACTCACCCTGCGCCACGTCGCGGACCTGGATCACCGGAAGCGACAGGCGCACGACCGGCTGCGCCTTGGCATAAGGAAGCCCGCCGTAAAGCCCGATGCCGGGGCGGGTCAGGTCGAACTGGTAGTCGCGGCCCATCAGGATGCCGCCCGTCGCCGAGAAGCTGCGCGGCACGGTGACGCCCGCGGTCATCTCGGTGAAGGCCTTGAGCTGGGCGGCGTTCTCGACGCGGTCGGGTTCATCCGCGCAGGCGAGATGCGACATCACCAGCGTGAGCGGCCCGGCCTCCAGCCCGGCGCGGGTGGCGGCCCAGTCGGCGGCCTCCATGCCCAGCCGGTTCATGCCGCTGTCGAGCTGCACACCATAGGGTGCGTCGGGCAGGGCCGCGCGGTGGCGGGCGGCCTGCTCGGGGCTGTTGAGCATCGGGGTCAGCGCGTGGTCGCGGATCAGGCCGGTATCGCCCGACATATGGCCGGAAAAGACGTTGATCTCGGGGCCGGGGCCGAGGACGGCGCGCAGCGCGGCCCCTTCCTCGGCGGTGGCCACGAAGAAGCGCCGCGCGCCCTCGCGGGCGAGGCGGGGCGCGACGCGGTCGATGCCGCAGCCATAGGCGTCGGCCTTGACCACGGCGCCGGTTTCGCCCGGTGACAGGCGGTCAAGCGCGCGCCAGTTGGCGGCGAGCGCGTCGAGATCGATGGTGAGAATGCCGGTGCCCATGCGTGTGTGTCGCGCCCCCGGCCGTCGGGGTCAAGAGGGGGGCTTTGCCCCCCGTTGCCATTGTCGCCCGGACCAATGGCGCGACCATGGCGACCTTCGCCGACACCCCTCGGGATATGTCCGAAACGGAGAAGCGGGGCGAGCGCGTTAACCTTGACGGGGTGTGAAGCTCAATAGCCCTGGTCCGCGCCCTGCTGCCAGGGTTTCACGAGGTTGCCGAAGCGGGTGAAGCGGCCTTCGAAGGCCAGTTCGACCGTGCCGACGGGGCCGTGACGCTGCTTGCCGATGATGACCTCGGCCTTGCCGTGGAGCTGTTCCATGTCCTGCTGCCACTTGGTCATCGCCTCGAGGTTCTCTTCGCCCGGCTTCTCGCGTTCCTTGTAGTATTCGCCGCGGTAGACGAACATCACCACGTCCGCGTCCTGTTCGATCGAGCCGGATTCGCGCAGGTCCGAGAGCTGCGGGCGCTTGTCCTCGCGGCTTTCGACCTGGCGCGAGAGCTGCGAGAGCGCGATGACGGGGATGTTCAGTTCCTTGGCGATGGCCTTGAGGCCTTGCGTGATCTCGGAGATCTCGTTGACCCGGTTCTCGGATTTGCCCGAGCCGCGCAGGAGCTGGAGGTAGTCCACGATCAGCAGGTCGAGCCCGTGAGGCGCGCGCTTGAGCCGCCGGGCGCGGGCCGCGACCTGGCCGATGGGCAGCGCGGGCGTGTCGTCGATGAAGAGCGGGCAGCGTTCGAGGTCGCGGGCGGCATGCAGGTAGCGTTCGAACTCGGCCTCGGTCAGGTCGCCCTTGCGGATCAGTTCCGAGGGGATCTCGGCGGCTTCCGACAGGATCCGCTGCGCCAACTGGGCGGCCGACATCTCGAGGCTGAAGAAACCCACGACACCGCCGTCGATGGTGCCTTCGCTGCCGTCCTCCTTCTGGCCGCGCTTCCAGGCCTTGGCGACGTTGAAGGCGATGTTGGTCGCCAGCGAGGTCTTGCCCATAGAAGGGCGGCCGGCAAGGATCAGGAGGTCGGATTTGTGCAAGCCGCCCAGCATCCGGTCCATGTCGTCGAGGCCGGTCGACACCCCCGCCAGCTTGCCGCCGCGGTTGTAGGCGGCGTTGGCGGTGTTCACCGCGTCATAGAGCGCCGAGAGGAACGAGACGAAGCCGCGGTTCGTGGTGCCGGAGGAGGCGAGGTTGAACAGTTCCGATTCCGCCTCGACGATCTGGTCATCGGGGCTGACGTCGTCGCGCATGGCGCGCGCCCGGTCCGAGACGCGCTGACCCAGCGCGATCAGCTCGCGCCGCACGGCCAGATCGTGGATCAGCTGCGCGTAGTCGCGTGCGGCCGAGGTGGCGATGGCCGACAGCTGCAGCCGCAGCAGATACTCGGCCCCGCCGAGATCCCTGAGGCCGGGAATGTCGGCGACGAAGTTTTTCAGCGTGGTCGCGTCCGTCGCCAGGCCCTTGGCGATGCGCGCCTGCGCCATGGCGAAGATCTCGCGGTGGACGGGGTCGTGGAAATGGTCGGGCTTCACGAGGTCGTCGACCCGGTCGAGCACATCGTTCGACGACAGGATCGCGCCCAGAAGCTGCTGTTCGGCCTCGACGTTATGGGGCAGCGTCGGGCTGTCTTCGGTGGCCTGGGTCGATGTCGGTGTCGATGTCGCCGTGCCGTCCGTCGGCACCGGTACGTGCTCGTTCATGTCTTGCCCCCGCATCTTGCTCCCCTTCGTCAAACGCCGCGAAGAGTGTGGCGACCGGTATAGCCCTGCGCGTTGCGACGGCGTCAATCGCGATAAGCTGTGAGTAAGCTGTGAGCGGATTGGGCCGCAAGATATGGGGGGCGTGCGCCCCGCAACCCGCGTGATCTTGGGCGAGGATAACAGCTCTGTGTCGGATTCGCCACATTCCAAGGAGGTGGCGGGCGCGCCCGCCGTGGCGCTCCGTCAGGCCAGCCCGCGGTCGGCGCGCCAGGCTTCGGGGTCGGCGAGGAATCGCTCTACCTCGGCCAGCGTCGCCTCGTCGAAATCGCCGCCGCGCCGGGCCTCGGCGATGACATCGGCCCAGGTGGTCAGGTAATGGAGCCGCAGCCCATGTTCGGCCAGCCGTTCCTCGGTGCCGGGCATCACGCCGTAGAAGAACACCACCGCCGTGTGCCCGCACTCGGCGCCTGCGGCGCGGATCGCGTCGACGAATTTCAGCTTCGAGCCGCCGTCCGTCGTCAGGTCCTCGACCAGCAGCACGCGGTCGCCCTCGGCCATCTCGCCCTCGATCTGGGCGGTGCGGCCGTAGCCCTTGGGCTTCTTGCGGACATAGGACATCGGCAGGCCCATCCGCTCGGCCACGAAGGCGGCGAAGGGGATGCCCGCGGTCTCGCCCCCGGCGATGTTGTCGAAGGCCTCGAGGCCCGCGGCCTCCATCACGGTGCAGCACAGGAAATCCATCAGCGTGGCGCGCACGCGCGGGTAGGAGATGATCTTGCGGCAGTCGATATAGGTGGGCGCCTGCTTGCCGGAGGCATGGGTGTAGAGCTGATCGGTGTTGAAATGCACCGCCCCGATGTCGAGCAGCATCCGGGCCGAAAGGCGGGCCATGGTGGCGCGGTCAGGGTAGGCGGTGGGGATCATGGCTGGCGTCCGGATTTGCGTATTTGGGGAAAGATGAAGGCTCAGGCGATGACGTGCCAATAGAGCGGATGGCCCGGATCGAACAGGGTCACGGGGCCCGCGCCGGTCTCGATCTTCGGCGGGTAGGCCACGGGCGTGTCGCGCTTTTCCAGCGTGATCGTGTCGGCGTTGGGGGCAAGGCCGTAGCGCGCGGGACCATGGAGCGCGGCGAAGCCCTCGAGCCTGTCGAGCGCGCCCTCCTCCTCGAAGACATGGGCGAGGCAGGACAGGGTGTTCGTCGCCGAGAAGACACCCGCGCAGCCGCAGGCCGATTCCTTGTTGGGGTCGGTGTGCGGCGCCGAATCCGTGCCGAGGAAGAAGCGCGGGTTGCCCGAGGTGGCAGCGCGGCGCAGCGCCTGCTGGTGGGTCGACCGC